>JAEXGP010000215.1 GCA_023450775.1 Actinomycetes bacterium
GCAACCTCCGGTCGATCTCGGACCTCCACGACGACAAGGCCGTGGTCGTCGCGTTCTCCACCTGGTGTGGCTGCGCCTACGACCTGCCCGGCTGGCAGGCGCTGCGCGACGAGCTCGCCGACGACGGTCTGGACGTGGTCGCCGTGGCGCTCGACGAGGACCCCGAGGCCGTGCGGCCGTTCGCGGAGGGGCTCGACATCCCCGTGCTCGTCGACCGGGAGCACGTGCTCAGCGAGCTCTACGCCATCTCCAACGTCCCCACCGTCGTGTGGCTCGACGAGCAGGACCGCATCGCCCGTCCCAACGGGGTCGCCTTCGGCACCGACACGTTCCGGGACTTCACCGGCGTGGACTCCGAGCCCCACAAGGACGCGATCCGCCAGTGGGTGCGCCACGGCGACGTGGACGTGGAGGTCGACGCTCAGGAGGCGGTCGGCGACCTGAGCGAGGACGAGCTGCTCGCCCGCCTCCGCTTCCGCATCGGCGCGGAGCTCCGCCGGCGGGGCGACGCCGAGGGCGCGGAGCGGAACCTCGCGGCGGCGGTCGAGCTGGCGCCGCACGACTGGACCGTGCGCCGCGCCGCCATGCCACTGCGGGGCATGAACCCGTTCGGCGACGACTTCTTCGCGATGGCGCAGGAGTGGGAGGACGCCGGGCGGCCGTACCACGGCATCCCCGCGACCCAGCCGGCCGGCGGCGGCGACGCACCGTCGACGGGCGCCTGGCGGCCCGCTGACTGAACGGTCCGGCGACCGAAACGGCCCGCCGACTGAACGGCCGGCGACCCGGAACGGCCCGCCGGCTGAACGGCCCGCGACCGGAACGGCCGGTCATCGTCACGGGGCACGCGGCATCATGTGCGTGACCGATCAGTGGTGTCCCCGGCGGGACCCGTTCGGGGACGACGCAGTGGAGGTACGCGCATGGCCGCATCCACCGTCGCGACTCGCCCGGGCGACCGTGGCCTCGCACGGCTCGTCACCGACCTCGTCGGCGGCGACCTGCCGATCCGGATGGAGTTCTACGACGGCTCCAGCCTCGGGCCCTCCGACGCCCCGGCCACCGTCCACGTCCGCTCGAAGGACGCGCTGCGCAGGATCGTGACGTCGCCCGGCGAGCTGGGCTTCGCCCGCGCCTACGTGGCCGGCGACATCGAGGTCGACGGCGACATCTACGCGGTCCTCTCGCTCCGCTCGCGCATCCCGCGACCGCGCCTGACCCCACGGCAGTGGGTGGACGCGGCCCGGTTGCTCCGTCCGGCGGACCTGGTCCCGCTGCCGCCGCCGCCCGAGGAGGCGCACATCTCGGGCCTCGGTCGGCTGCACACACGCGGGCGGGATGCGGCGGCGATCCACCACCACTACGACGTGTCGAACGACTTCTACGAGCTCGTGCTCGGCCCGGCGATGGTGTACTCGTGCGCGCTGTGGGACGAGTCCCGCAAGTCCGATCCGCAGGCAGGTCTCGAGGCGTCGCAGTGGGCGAAGAACGAGCTGATCTGCCAGAAGCTCGCCCTACGCCCCGGCCTGCGGCTGCTCGACATCGGTTGCGGGTGGGGATCGCTGGTCCGGCACGCGGCGCGCCACCACGGGGTCGAGGCCGTCGGCGTCACGATCTCCACCGAGCAGGCGGCGTGGGCCCGCGAGCGCGTCGCCGCCGAGGGCCTGTCCGACCGGGTCGAGATCCGGGTCCAGGACTACCGGGACGTGCACGACGGGCCCTTCGACGCGGTGAGCTCCGTCGGCATGTTCGAGCACGTCGGCCTCGCCCGCCTCGGCGAGTACTTCGACCACGTGCACGAGCTGATGACGCCGCGCGGGCGCTTCCTGAACCACGCGATCAGCCGCCCGCCCGGGCACGCCCCGGCCATCGCCCGCCGGAGCTTCGTGCAGCGCTACGTGTTCCCCGACGGCGAGCTGCACGAGGTGGGCTCGGTGATCACCGCCATGCAGGCGGCCGGATTCGAGGCACGCCACATGGAGGACCTCCGCGAGCACTACGCCCTGACGCTGCGGGCCTGGGTGAAGAACCTGGAGGACAACTGGGACCGTGCGGTCGCGGACGTCGGCGTCAACCGGGCCCGGGTCTGGCGCCTCTACATGGCGGGCTCCGCGCTGGGGTTCGAGGACGGCCGGATCGGGGTGAACCAGGTGCTCGGTCTCCGCAACCCCGAGGAGGCGCGGTTCCCGCTGCGCCCCGACTGGTCGGCCACGCCCGAGCCGATCGACCTGCGCCAGGACCGCCGGGAGCACCTGACGGACCAGGACGCCTGACGGACCGGGACGCCTGACGGACCGGGCCGTCAGTCCGCGTCGGGTCGCCTGGCCCGACTCGGCGCCACCCGCGGCGGCTCGCCCGGCATCTTCGGGTACACGGGCGGCCACGGCGCGTCGGGCAGCCCGGCCTCCTGGTCGCGGGCGACCAGCTCCAGCAGCGGGTCGAGCGACTGCGGACGCTCCCGCATCTCCTGCCACGGGTCGCCGCGCTCGGCCACGCGTGCCGGCACGGTCGCGATCGTGAGCTCGTCGGGATGCACGGTCGCGACGTCGTCCCAGGTGAGCGGCGTCGACACCTGGGCGCCGGGTCGTGCCCTGGCCGACCAGGCGCCGAACACCGTCTTGTGCGGGGCGTTCTGGTTGAAGTCGACGAACACCCGGGTGCCGCGCTCCTCCTTCCACCACGCGTCGGTGACGAGGTCGGGCCGGCGCCGGGCGAGCTCACGTGCCACGGCCACCGCCGCGGCCCGGACCGTGATCGCATCCCACTCGGGCAGCAACCCCACGTACACGTGCACGCCGCGGTTGCCGGTCGTCTTCGGGTAGCCCGCCAGACCGACCTCGTCGAGCAGCTCCTTCAGGACGAACGTCGCCTCCCGGATCTGCTCGAAGCGGATCCCGGGCGACGGATCCAGGTCGATGCGCAGCTCGTCGACGTGCTCGGGGTCCGACGCCAGCGACGGCCACACGTGGAACCCCAGACACCCGATGTTCACCGCCCAGACCACGTGGGCCAGGTCCTCGATCACCAGGGCCTCGGACGTGGTGCCGTTCGGCGTGGTGACGATGGTCGTGGCGAGCCAGTCGGGCCGCGACTTGGGGACGCGCTTCTGGAAGAAGTTGCCGCCACCGACGCCGTCGGGGAAGCGCTGCATGAGCACCGGCCGGCCGCCCATGGCCCGCATGGCCGCGTCCTCGACCGACAGGTAGTAGCGGACGAGGTCCAACTTGGTGTCGCCCCGCTCCGGGAAGAACACCTTGTCGGGGCTGGACACGCGAACGGTGCGCCCCGCCACCTCCAGCTCCACGGCGTCGCTCCTGGCCACCGCGGCAACGTACTCTTCCCCCCGACCGGGGCGGAGCCGGTCACGGGGGGACGAGAGCGGGAGCGAGGGTGATGTCGCGATCCATGTGGGTCCGGACCATTGCGGTGATGGCCGCGTTCGTCGTCGCGGGCGGGGCATCGGCCTGTTCGGTGACGGCCGCCGGGCGTTCGCCGCTGGCGTCGGTCCGCGGCGACACCGCCGATGCGGAGGTGCCGCCCGAGCAGGGGCCGGCTCCCACGACGGTGCGGTGCGCGGAGACCCCGGTGGGCGTCGAGCCCGAGCGGGTGGACCCGGCGACGGCCGGCCTGGACGCCGAGCGGCTGCAGGCCGCGCTCGACTACGCGGTCGCCAAGGGCTCGCAGTCGGTGCGGGTGTACCGGCACGGCTGCCTGGTGGGCACGGGGTCCAACGACGCCGCGGTCGACTGGGTGCCGCTGCCCGGATGGTCGATGACCAAGGGCGTGGTCTCCATGCTCGTCGGACGTGCGGTGCAGCTCGGCGAGCTGGACGTGGACGACACGATCGGCGAGCACCTCCCCGTCGTCGATCCCCGCAAAGCCGCGCTCACGGTGCGTCAGCTCCTCAACCAGACCACGGGGCTCCGGCTCGCGTGGGCGAGCGACCTGAACGAGGCGGCGACGACCGACTCGGCGGCCGCGTTGCTGGCCCGGCCGTTCGAGGCGGTGCCCGGGACCACGTTCCAGTACGCGCAGACCACGGTCACGCTGCTCGTGGCGGTCGTCGAGGCCGCGGTCGGCGAGGACCTGCAGGCGTTCGCGCAGCGCGAGCTGTTCACCCCGATCGGCATCGGGCCCTCCGAGTGGATCTGGGAGCGCGACGGCGCCGGCCGGAGCCAGGGGTTCGCCTTCCTCCGGATGACGCCGACCGGGTTCGGTCGCCTGGGTCGCCTGCTGCTGCAGGACGGCACGTGGGCGGGCCGGCGGCTCCTGCCCGCGGACTACATCGCCCAGGGCCGTGCGGGCACGGCCGCCAACCCCTGCTACGGGTTCCTGTGGCGCAACAACGACGGCGTCGGTTGCGCCCAGACCGGACCGATCCTCGGACTGGAGACGACCGCGAACTGGATGCCGACCGTGCCCGCCGACGCCTACGGCCTCGCCGGCATGTTCGACCAGATCGTGCTCGTCATCCCCAGCCTCGACACCGTGGTCGTGCGCCTGGGTCTGCCGCCGCAGATGCTGGGCGACCCTTGGGGTGACGTGGGCGGCGAGCGCCCGTCGATGCCATGGCGGTTCTTCCGGACGCTGATGTCCGCGGTGACCGACGTCGACGTGGCCGACCCGGGGGAGTGGACGCCCAAGCCCTCCGACGAGATCGACTGGCTCCACATCTTCGAGGTGCCGGTCCCCGAGCCGACCTGGTGACCGCCCGGCGCTGAATCCCTCGCCGGGGCGGCCGGGCCGTCAGCCGACCGGGTGGTCGGCGTGGCCGCTGCGGCGGCGCATGGCGTGGCCGATCAGGACCGGCGCCAGGCAGATCACCGCGTAGCTGCCGACCACGGCCCAGAACAGCCCGTCACCCGGCGACTCCAGGTAGCGGGCGAGGCCCACGCCGACCGCCGGGGCGCAGATGAGCGTCAGGATCACCTGCCGGGGCGCGAAGTAGCGGATCAGGCGCAGCTGCTCGCCCCACCACTCCACGACCACGGGGACGGGGAGCAGGAACAGGAGCCACGGGTCTACTTCGATCGGCCAGCGGACGCCGGCCAGCGCGAGCGCCATCGTCCCGAAGCACACCGGGTAGAACCAGAGGCACCGCCGGCACACGTGGCTCCGACCGATGCGGACGCAACGGTCGTACTCCTCGGGCCAGTGGTGGCTGAGCCACAGCGCGGTGCGTCGCTCCACCCGCTCCCATCGGCACGATCGCCCAGGGATCTGAGTGTGGATCGGGACAATCCTCGTCCGGGCGCGACCCCTATATCCCCCCGTGGAGGAAGGCGCCGGTGGCGCGGGCGATCTCGGTCGCCATCCCCAGGCACTCGGGCAGCACACCCATGCCGAAGAAGCCGTGGACCATGTCGTCGTAGCGACGCCACCACACGGGCACGCCTGCGTCGGCCAGGCGCTCGGCGTACGCGTCGCCCTCGTCGCGGAGCGGGTCGAACCCCGCGGTCGCCACCACGGCCGGGGCCACGCCGTCGACCGACGGGGCGCGCAGCGGCGACACCGTGGGCAGCTCCCACGTGGACTCGTCGGGCAGGTACATGCCCCGGTACCACTCCATGTCGGCACGGGTGAGCCCGAAGCCCTCGGCGAAGAGCTGGTGCGACGGCCGGTCGAGCGACGCCTCGGTGGCGGGGTAGATCAGCGCCTGCACGCGCGGCGCCGGCACGTCGGCGTCGCGCAGGGACAGCGCCACGGCCGCGGTCAGGTTGCCCCCGGCGCTGTCGCCCATCAGGCCGACACGCTCCGGGTCGATGCCGAGCTCCCTCGCGTGTGCGATCACCCAGCGGTAGGTGGCGACGCAGTCGTCGAACGCCGCCGGGTACGGGTGCTCCGGTGCGAGCCGGTACGCCACGTTGACGACCACGCATCCGGCGTCGGCGGCAACGAGCCGGCACGTGCCGTCGTACGAGTCGAGCGAGCCGACGGCCCATCCGCCGCCGTGCAGGTACACGATCGCCGGCGGCGCCGCCGCCAGCCCGAACGGCCGGTAGATCCGAAGGGCGAGCTCCGAGGCCGGTCCCTCGATCCGGCGCTCGAGCACATGCAGGCCCTGGCGCCGGGGCATGCCCGCCATCGACATGCGGTCCATCTGCCGACGGCGCTCGGCCACGTCGAACGACCGGGCCGACTCGGTGGACGTGGCCAGCCGCTCGCCCAGGGTCAGCAGCGCCTGCACCCGCCGATCGAGCACACGACCGTCGACCACGATCGGCGGCGCGCCGATCAGACGGTCGAGCACCGGTGAGGGCGCGGCCAGCAGGCGACGCGCGGCGCGGTGCAGCAGCGAGGCGCGGTCCCGCGGGTGGGGGCCGCCGGTGTGGGCGTCCAGGGAGGTGAGCTCGGGCGTTCCCATGTCCCGATGATGTCAGCTGCGCAGGACCGTGCCCGGCCGCTCGCCGGTGGGGACGCCGTCCAGGCGCACCGGCACGCCGTTGACGAGTACGTGGTCCATGCCGACCGGACGGTCCGCGGTCAGCCGCTCGCCGTCGGCCGGGAAGTCCACGATCCGTCGCAGCGGGCCGGGCGCGACCGTCGCCGGGTCGAACACGGCCACGTCCGCCGCCCGCCCGGGCTCGAGCACGCCCCGGTCGGACAGCCCGAACACACGGGCGGGCTCCGCGGTCAGCTTGTGCACCGCACGCTCCAGCGGCATCACGCCGCGGTCGCGCACCCAGTTGCCGAGCAGGTCGGTGCTGAAGCACGCGTCGCACAGCTGGCTCACGTGGGCGCCCGAGTCGGCGAGGCCGAGCAGCACGCCGTCGCGGGGGAGGAGCCACTCGATCGCGTCGGGGTCGTCGTTGGCGAGCACCGACCAGAACCGCGTGCGCAGGTCGTCCTCGAGCGACAGGTCCAGCAGGACGTCGAGCGGGCCGCACCCGCGCTCCTCGGCGATGTCGACGACGCCCCGGCCGACGAGCTCGGGATGACGGTCGGACTCGGCCACCGACAGGGACGAGAAGTTGAACGGCAGGAAGCCCCGCCCCTCGAGGTCCGCCCGCGCCCGCTCGCGCCACGCCGGGTCCCGGTACGCGGCCAGGCGTTCCTCCCGAGTGCCGCCCATGAGCTCCCGGAACGTGTCCCGGGTGTTGAGCGTGAACGGCTCCTCGAGGTTCACCTGGAACACCAGCGGGCGGCAGGAGACCTGCGGCCAGACGTCCACGCCGGTGGCGCGAGCGGCGTCGTGCTCCTCGATCACGCGCTCGTGGTAGGGGATGCCCTTGATCGTGAGCAGCGCGGTCCACGTGAACGGTCGCCCGACCTCTCGCTGCAGCTCGAAGACCTGCTCGTTGGAGAACACGCCGCCGGGCAGCATGGCGACCACGCCGCAGCCCGCGTCGTGCAGCGGCGCCATCAGCGTGCGGAGCTCGTCCAGGTCCGCTCGCCGGCTCGGCACCGGCCGACCGCCGTCGCCGTTGTGGGTGGGCGAGGCGCTCGTGGCGAAGCCCATGGCCCCCGCCGCCATCGCGTCGGCCACGGCGGAGCGCATGCGGCCGAGCTCGTCGTCGGTGGGCTCGCGCTCGTACGCCTCGTCCCCCATCGCCCACAGGCGCAGTGCGGTGTGCCCGACGTAGCAACCGAAGTTGAGCGCGGGGGACCGGCGCTCCACCGCGTCGAGGTACTGGGGGAACGTCTCGAACTCGTCCCACGGCACGCCCACCGTGAGGGTGTCCAGGCTCATGTCCTCGACGTGCTGGAGGGTCCGCGCCAGCAGACCGGTGGTCTCGGGAGTGATCGGGGCGATGCTGAAGCCGCAGTTGCCGGCGACCACCGACGTCACGCCGTGGTGCACCGACGGGGTCAGGTCGGGGTCCCAGAAGACCTGCGCGTCGTAGTGCGTGTGCACGTCCACGAAGCCGGGCGTGACCACGCGCTCCGACGCGTCGATCAACCTGGCGCCAGCGGGGACGTCCACGCGCTCGGCCACCTCGGCGACGACGCCGTCGACGATCGCCACGTCCGCCCGTCGTCCGGGCGTCCCGGTCCCGTCGACGACGGTCCCACCAGTGATCACCACGTCCGCTGCCATCTCGGCCCCCTGTGCGTCCGGTCCCCCCGGCCGAGTCTGGCAGCCGGCCGCCCTCCGGCGTCGGCGAGACCGCTCCGACGGCCGCGAACCTGCGCACGCTCGCGGCAGCGGCGGGCCCGGAGGACCCGCCGCGCCGACGTGTGGATCGGTTGGTGGAGCCCGGCCCCTGAGGCCAGGTGACCGCTCGGTACCGGGTGATCAGTACTGGATGATCGCGGACTCCGGCAGCACGGGCTCGGCCTCGATCACGACCTCGGAGAACGGCTGGTTCCAGCGCTGGTACTTGGGCTTGGCCGTCTCGCGCATGCGGGTGGTCGAGTGCACCGGGTCCTTGTCGAACTCGGGGATGACCTGGCTGCCGAACAGCTCGATCATCTCCAGGTTCTCCTCGTGCGTCACGCCCTCGGGCGGGAAGCCGAACACCAGCTGGTCGACGCCGACCGACTGGTAGTTGTTCACCTGCTCGAGCACCTCCTCAGGCGTGCCGCACAGCATCCAGCCACCGGCGATGAGCTGGTCCAGCACCTCCTCGTTGGGGATGCGGAACGGCGGCTGGGGCCACACCGGGGCGCCCTCGCGCTTGGGCATGGTGTCGTGGTAGAGGGCGACCATCGTGTTGAGGTAGCCGCGACCGCGGCTCATGGCGATCTCACGGGCCCGCTTGCGATCGTTCAGGCACACGACCGCGTTGGTCATCATGATGTTGTTGTTCTGGTACTGGCCGAGCGGCTCGGTGCAGGCGGCCGCAGCCTCCTTGTAGGCGTCGAGGCGACCCTTCATGTCGAAGATCGGCTCGAAGTTGAAGGCGATGGCGCCCAGGCCCAGCTCGCCGGCGCGGGCGAAGCTCGGCGGGTTGCCGCACGCCATCCAGATCGGCGGGTGCCCCTTGCCGTAGGGCTTGGGGAGGATGTTGTGCGGGTACGGCACCTCGAAGTGCTCGCCGTGGAACTCGTAGTCCTCCTCCTCCCACATGCGCGGGATCTCGGGGGCCACCTCCTCCCACTCGGCCTTGGTGGAGTTCTTGTCGAGGATGTTGAACGACGCGATCTCGTGGCTGCCCGCCCCGCGGCCGGTGCCCCACTCGAACCGGTTGCCAGTGAGGTGGTCCATGACCGCGGCGCGCTCGGCCGAGCGGACCGGGTGGTTGACCCGCGGCGAGATGTTCATGATCGCCGTGCCCAGGTGGATGCGCTCGGTGGCGTGGGCGACGTAGCCGATCACGACCTCGGGCGCCGACAGGTGGCTGTACTCGGTCAGCGCGTGGTGCTCGCCGAACCAGACGTACTTCCAGTTGTGCTTGTCGGCGTGGATGGCGAGCTCGATCTCGCGCATCAGGGCGAGGTGCTCGGACTCGCTGTCGTGGGCCGCCGGCCCGGGCACGTAGCCGTTCGAGAAGATGCCGAATTCCACGCTGAGGTCCCCCTGCTCGGGTGTGCTGGTCGGGTCGGTCCTGGCGATCCGGGGGCCGACCCCCGAACTAGAACGCGTTCTAACTTTACGCGCGGGCGCGGTCGGATCTCAAGCGGTCGTTCTGGATCCGTCCGGACCTCGCGGGTCCCGACCGGGGACCCCGGGCCGGTTCCTCAGCCCTGGCGCGCGGCGTCGAGTGCGGCGACGAGCTCGTCGAGCGCTGGCTTGCCGGCCTCGTCGACGGTCAGCGACATCAGCGACGAGCAGGCCACGACCACCTGGTACTCGGCCGGCACCTTCGGCTTGCCGAAGAGCTTGGTCGCCTGCTGCACCGACGTCTCCCGGTAGGTGCTCACCGGGTTGCGCGCGGTCTCCTGCTTGCCGTGGTGCTTGAACTTGGCGACCGTGACGCCGTCGAAGACGATCGACTCACCGTTCAGTCCCTTCACCTCGATGCCGTCGGCCATCGGTTCCCTCCGACTCGCTCGCCCGGGGCGTGGTGGCTCAGACCCGCTCGATGATCGTGGCGGAACCCATGCCGCCCGCGGCGCACATGGCGACGGCACCGAACTGCGCGTCGGTGCGGTCGAGCTCGTTGATCATCGTGACGATCATGCGGGCGCCCGTGCAGCCGATCGGGTGACCGAGCGAGCAGCCGGACCCGTTCACGTTGACCTTCTCGGGGTCGAGGCCGAGCCGCTTGATCGCGGCGACCGTGACCGAGGCGAACGCCTCGTTGATCTCGAAGCTCGAGATGTCGGACTGCGACAGGCCGGCCTTGTCGAGCGCCTTGGTGATGGCGAGGCTCGGCGTGAGGCCGGTCTCGGCGGGCGTGAGCGACACCGAGGCCCAGCCGCGGATCACCGCCAGCGGGGTCAGCCCGTTCGCCTCGGCGAAGTCGCGGGACGTGAGCACGAGTGCGGCGGCGGCGTCGTTGAGACCGGAGGCGTTGCCGGCCGTGGTCGTGGCGCCCTCGTCGTCGGCGTTGAGCAGCGGCAGCGACGCGAGCTTCTCGAGCGTGGAGTTGCGGCGGGGATGCTCGTCGACCTCGAACAGCGAGCCGTCGGGGAGCGTCACCGGGACGATCTCGTTCTTGAAGCGACCCTCGTCGATGGCCCGCACGGCGTTCATGTGCGACCGGTAGGCCCACTCGTCGGCCTCCTCGCGGCTCACGCCGGCCATGCGGGCGGCGTTGTCGCCGACGCCCTTGGCGGTGTTGAACGGCGGGGCGTCCTCGGTCTCGAGGTTGGCGGGCGACAGCCAGAACTCGCCGCCCTTCGCTCCCGTCGGGGCCGTCGACATGGACTCCACGCCGCCGCCGATGCCGGCGTCGATCATCCCGGCCGCGATGTTCGCCGCGACCCACTGCGTGCCGGCCATGCCAGAGGCGCACCAGCGCTGGGTGGCCACGCCGGGGACGTTGTGCAGGCCGAGCTGGTTGGCGGCGTAGCGGCCGATGTTGCCGCCGCCCTGGAAGGACTCGCCCCAGCCGATGTCCTCGAACAGCTCGGCGGGGACGCCGGAGCGCTCGACCGCCGCGCCCATGGCGACCTCGGAGAGCTGGAACGCGTCGACGCCCGCGAGCGACCCCTTGTACGCGGTGGCGATGGGCGTGCGGGCGGCGCTGGCGATGACGATGTCGGTGGGCACGACGGTTCTCCCGGGGGTGCTCGGAGCTGACGCGGCGTCAGATCGGTCGGGGAATGGTGGCAGGCCGACGCTCCCGCGTACAACGCCCCAGCCGAGGTCGGTGCCATCGCCGCGCATCCGGCGATGTGGCATGCGTCCGTCACCGGGTGTCACCCGCTGGACGAACGGTCTTCATTGACCGTGACCGCTGACACTGGTACAACGGTGAACGGTTGTTCACACCGTGCGGGCTGTGCGCGGTTGGAGGGGATGATGATGGGCGTTCGGGCTGTTCGGCATCTGCTGTTGGTCGTGGTCGGCGCGCTGGCACTCGCTGCCACCGCGTGCGTGACCCCGGCTCCTGATCCGGGTGGAGGTGGGACCACCACCACCACGACGGCCGCGCCGTCGGGCGAGCCGATCGCGGTCGCCGGGGCGTCGCCCACGGTCGGCGATGCGCCGCTGGTCGTGGACTTCGAGTCGACCGGCTCGTCGCCGGGCACCGGCACCGGCCTCACGTACTCGTGGGACTTCGGCGACGGCAGCCCCACCGAGTCGGGTCCGAACACCTCGCACGTCTACGTCAACCCGGGCGTCTACGTCGCCAAGCTGACCATGACGAACTCCGAGGGCAGCTCCACGTCGCCGGGGATCACGATCACCGCCAACGTCGACCCGAACCCCAAGTACTACGTGCGCCCGACCGGGTCCACGGGCCCGGGCTGCGGCCCCAAGCTGACCCCCTGCTCCACGATCAACGAGGCGCTCGCCAACGCGTCGGCCAACGGCATCCACGCCCTTCGCATCGCCGGCGGCTCCTACACGGAGACCATCTCGGTGCCCTCGGGCATGGAGATCATCGGCGGGTTCAAGCAGGACCTGTCCGACTTCGGCGCCGACCAGGTGACCACGATCTACGGCTCCGGCACGACGGTCCCGGTGACCTTCAACGCCGTGTCGAACGCGAGCATCAGCGGCGTGAGCATCCAGGGCGTCACCCGGACGTCCGGCAACGCCGTCGGCGTGCTCGTCACCGGCGGCTCCACCGGCATCTCGATCGGTGACAACGACGCCGCGACCACCATCGTGGGTGGTGGCGTCGGGCCGCAGGCCACCGGCGTGCTCGTGTCCGGCGGCTCCTTCGTCAACGTGGAGAACGCCAACGTCAACAGCGGCACGCCGACCGGCGCCGGCAGCAGCGCCTACGGCATCCGTGCCCTGGGCCTGTCCGTCGTGAACGTCACGCTCTCCACGGTCACCGCGCAGCCCGGCGTCGCCGGCGCCAGCGCCTCCTCGGCGGTGCCGGCCCAGGCAACGAGCGGTTGCGGCGGTGCCGGCGGCAACAACGCCAGCGGACCCAGCAGCCCCGGCTCCGGCGGCAACGGCGGCGGCTGCGCCACCTACGCGGGCGGCAAGGGCGGCACCGGCGGCGACTACTGGGATC
>JAEXGP010000273.1 GCA_023450775.1 Actinomycetes bacterium
GCCTTGAAGTGCTGGGACGCCGCGGCCTCCACGACGCCGTCCTGGTCGCCGTGCACCAGCCACGCCGGCGGATCCGCGGCGTCGAGGTGGGTGGTGGCGGTGACGATCGGCAGCCAGATCGGGTGCGGGATCCACATGCTGGACCAGAAGCGCGCGGTCGGCGTCTCCAGGTCGATGACGCCCGAGATGCTGATGTAGCCGTCGACCCTGTCGATGCCGGCGAGCTCGTGGCGGCCCGAGTTCCAGACCGTGCCGATCAGCGCCGCCAGGCCGCCGCCCGCCGACTCCCCGCCGACGACCACGTGGGTCGTGTCGAGGCCGTGGGTGGCGCCCTTGGTCCGCACCCAGTCGAGCGCGCGCTCCACGTCGAGCAGCGGCGTCGGGTACATCGCCGTGCCGAGTCGGGGGTTCGACAGGCGGTAGTTCACCACCACGACGTCCCAGCCCCGCTCGGTCTGGCGCAGGATCGGCGCGAAGTCCGTCAGCTTCGACTTGTCGCCGCCGGTGAAGCCGCCGCCGTGGATGAACACGATGGTCCCGGTCCCCCGATCGCCCGGACGGGTCGTCGGCGCGGCCGTCGTGGTCGGCCCCTGCTGGTCCCGATCGTCGAGGACCTCGGAGCCGGGATCGCCGGGTCCCTGGCCGCCGTCGGGGGCCGTCGTCGACGGTCCGGTGGTGGGCGCCGCCGTGGTGGTCGGGGCGGACGCCACGATCCCCGCGGGGTAGATGTCGAGCGTCTGGGACCCGCCGCAGCGCTCGTGGCTCGTGGCCTCGGGACCGCAGCCGGCGTCCGGGCCGTAGGCGACGTCCCGGTACGACGCGGTCACCCGCTCGGTCGAGCCCGAGGGCAGGAGGTCGCTCCAGCGGGGGTCCGCCACGTTCGCCATGCCGCAGGCGCCGGCCAGGAGCGACACCGCCGCGGTCGTGGCCGCGACCACCGCGGCTCGGGCGCGACGCCGCGCGGGGGCCGCGGCGCGAGGCCGCTCGGGGGCGACATCGCGGTCGTGGGCGGTGGCCCGGGTCGGGGGCATCGGGTCGGCTCCTGGGGGTGGCAGGCGGATTCGTCGCAGGAGGTGTCGCCCCGTTCGAGGTCGAGCTTGACCTTGATCGCCGCCGCAGCGGGTGACCCTCGTCATGGCGGCCGGATCCGCAGTGGCGGGTGGGGTTCCGGCGGGGGCGGGTCGTCGCAGATCCCCCCGACTCGACGGGCGCAGCGGTGGGTTTCGCCCGGCTTCCCGGCAGAATGACGCCATGGGTGTCTTCTCTCGATCCTGGTCCCTGTTCAAGGCGTCCTGGAGCGTGCTGCGCCAGGACAAGGAGCTGATCCTCCTGCCGGTCGTGTCCGCGGTGGCCTCGCTGATCTGCGTCGCCCCGTTCTTCGGGCTGGCCTTCCTGACCGCCAACCCGTCCGAGACGGTGACGAGCAGCGGCAACGACTTCACGATGAGCCCGATCGGCTACGTGTTCCTGTTCGTCGCCTACCTCGTCGGTGCGTACGTGACGATCTTCTTCCAGGCCGCGCTGGTGCTCGCCGCCAACGAGCGTCTGAGCGGCGGGTCGCCCACGCTGGGCTGGGCGCTGTCCGCCGCGGCCAGCAACGCCGGGCGGATCCTGCCGTGGGCGCTGATCAGCGCGACGGTCTCGGTGGTGCTGCAGGCGATCCAGCAGCGCGCCGGCATCGTCGGACGGATCGTGGTCGGCCTGGTCGGTCTGGCCTGGACGCTGGTGACGTTCCTGGTGCTGCCGATCCTGGTGATCGAGCAGGTCGGGGTGAAGGACGCCTTCACCCGGTCCGCCAGCGCCTTCAAGCGCACCTGGGGTGAGAACGTCGTGGGCAACGGCGGCATCGGCCTGGTGATGATGCTGATCACGCTGGCCGCGCTGGCCGTCACCTCCCCCGTGCTGATCATCGGCATCTCGGCGAACAGCGTGCCGGTCATCATCGCCGGCGTCGCCGTGATGGCGATCGCCGTCATCGCGGTCTCGGTGTTCGGGGCCGCGCTGAGCGGCGTCTTCCGCACCGCGCTCTACCGGTTCGCGGTGCTGGGCGAGGAGCCCGCCGGCTTCACCCACGACCAGATCGCGGGCGCCTTCCGCCAGAAGCGGTCGCGCCGGGGCATCACGGCCGCCTGAGCCCGCCGCCACCGGGGTGGGGGGTGGCTGCTGACCGTCGGATTTCTCCTACTACCATGGGAGAAATTCCACGGCGGGATCGACGTCGTCCCCACGACGCCCTCCCGCCCGCTGACGGAGACGCCACGATGAGCAGCGACACCACCACCGAGACCGTGGACACCGGGACCGGCCCCGACGCCGACGCCGGCGCGGTCGATGACAGCACCACCGGCACCGAGGTCGTCATGACGGTGACCGACGACGCCATGGCCACGGTCCTCGGCATCCGGGACCAGGAGGACGACCCCGCCGGGCTCGCGCTCCGGGTCGAGATCACCGGCTCCCGCGGCGCCGAGTTCGCGTACGACCTGTCGTTCGAGGAGCTCACCGCCGCTGCCGACGACGACGTCATCTACGAGGTCGGCGACCTCAAGGTGATGGTCCCTGCCGCCACCGTCGACCGGCTGCGCGGCGCCGAGCTCGACCTGCCGAGGGCGAGCTCGCAGGGCGGTCTGGTGATCCGCAACCCCAATCGCCCCGATCCGCTCGCAGGCATCGACGTCGAGCTCACGGGCGAGCTGCCCGACAAGGTCAACCAGCTCCTGGAGCAGGCGGTCAACCCGGCGCTCGCGTCGCACGGCGGCTACGCGACCCTGGTCGGCGTGGACGACGACAACAACGTCTACGTGACCATGGGCGGCGGTTGCCAGGGCTGCGCCGCCAGCGCGGCGACCCTCCGCGAGGGCATCCAGCGCTCGATCAAGGAGGCCATCCCCGAGGTGGCCGAGGTGATCGACGCGACCGACCACGCCGCCGGCGAGAACCCCTTCTACTCCTGAGCCCGTTCCGTTCCCGGCACGGCACCCGATGAGGTGCCGGAGCGGGAACGAAGCGTGGGGAGGGTGGCGCGTGGCGCCGGGCGGTGCGAGGCCGTCAGACCGTGCGGTCGGCGGAGCGGACCCAGGCGGTCGCCTCGTCCACGATGCCGTCGGCGTCGAGGCCCAGGCGGGCCAGGATCGCGTCGGGCTTGCCCTGCGCCAGGAAGACCGACGGCACGCCGAGTACCCGGACCTGCGGACCGCCGACCGGCGCCAGCTTGGACAGCGCGTCCGCGATGGCTGCGCCGATGCCGCCGTCGCGCAGCCCGTCCTCGACCGTGATCACCAGGCGGTGGGACGCGGCGTCGGCCAGCATCTCGGGGTCGAGCGGCTTGACCACGCGCGGGTCCCACACGGTGACCTCGTGGCCGTCGGCCGCCAGCTTGTCGGCGGCATCACGCGCCGCGGCCAGCATCTTGCCGACGCCGATCAGGCAGATCTCACGGCCGGCCCGCAGGCGCCGGGCGCGGAGGCCCTTGCCGGCGACGCCCAGCTCGGGGTCGTCCGCGTCGGGCGGCATGGTCTTGGGGAAGCGGATGGCCGCCGGTCCGGCGGTGCACTGGTCCAGCGCGTCGTGGAGCATCTGGGCGATCTCGGCCGAGCCGGACGGGGCGAAGATCGTCATGTCGGGCACCTTGGACAGGAGCACCATGTCGAGCACGCCGTGGTGGCTCGGCCCGTCGTCTCCGGTGATGCCGGCACGGTCGAGCACGAACACGACCGGCTGTCCGTGGAGGCCGACGTCGAGGTTCACCTGGTCGATCGCCCGGGTCAGGAACGTGGAGTAGACCGCGACGACCGGTCGCAGGCCGCCCATCGCCATGCCGGCCGCGGCCGTGACCGCGTGCTGCTCGGCGATGCCGACGTCGAACACCCGCTCGGGGAAGCGCGCCGCCACCGGCAGCAGACCGGTGGAGTCGGGCATGGCCGCGGTGATGGCGACGAGCTCGGGCCGGGCCTCGGCCTCGGCCAGCAGCGCGTCGGAGAACGCCGCGGTGTACGACCCGTCCTTGCGCGCCGGACCGACGTCGTGCATGTGCTTGATCTCGTCCTCCTCGGCGGGCCCGTAGCCGAGGCCCTTCCGGGTCAGGACGTGGACGACGACCGGTTCGTCGAGGTCCTTCGCCGCGCGCAGCGCGGTCTCGACCGCGGCCAGGTCGTGGCCGTCGTAGGGGCCCAGGTAGTGGACGCCGAGCTGCTCGAAGAACGCCGGCGGCTCGAACATCTCGCGGATGGCGGCCTTGGCACCGTCCACGCCGCGCTCCAGGTAGCCGCCGACGAGCGGCACCTCCTGGATCAGCTTCTCCATGCGGGCGCGGTTGCGCAGGTAGGTGGACGACGCCCGGAACCGAGACAGGCTCTCGCTCAGCCGCGACGCCGTGGGGGCGTACGAGCGGCCGTTGTCGTTGAGGATGATGATCGCCTTGCGCCCGGAGTGGCCGAGGTTGTTGAGGCCCTCGTAGGCCATGCCCCCGGTGAGCGCGCCGTCGCCGATCACGGCCACGACCTCGCGGTCGTCCTCGCCCCGGAGGTGGAGCGCGGTGGACAGGCCGTGGGCGTAGGACACCGCGGTCGACGCGTGGCTGTTCTCGACCCAGTCGTGGTCGGACTCGAGGCGGCTCGGGTAGCCGGACAGGCCGCCCTCCTCGCGCAGCGTGTCGAAGTCGCGTCGGCGTCCGGTGAGGAGCTTGTGCACGTAGGCCTGGTGACCGGTGTCCCACAGGATGATGTCGTGAGGGCTGCGGAACACGCGGTGGATCGCGAGCGTGATCTCGACGGCGCCCAGGTTGGAGCCCAGGTGGCCGCTGCCCCGGGCGTTCACCGTGTCGACGATGAACTCCCGGATCTCACCGGCGAGCTGGCGGAGCTGCGACTCGTCGAGCTCCGCGAGGTCCGCCGGCGAGCTGATCGTGTCCAGGATGGTCTGCTGGTGTTCGTCCATCGGTGCGTCCACGCTACCCCGGGCCTCCGGGGGCGTCAGGCTGCACCCCGCCGGGTGCGGCCGGTTCCACCCGACCCGGCCGGCGGCCCCCGAGGCCGCCCCGGGCGAAGCTCGGAGCGCCCGCCAGGCTGGCCGCGACGAAGATCAGGTACACGAGCAGGCCGAGCCCGATCGCCCTGGAATCGCTGACCCCCAGGGCCCCGAAGAACAGCACGAAGGCGGCCTCGCGCACGCCCAGCCCACCCAGCGCGAGGGGGAAGTTCTGGAGCACGGCCGTGGGCGGGAAGAACGCCATCGCCGCGAGCAGGTCGACCTCGTCGATCCGGAGCGCCTTGGCCGCGCACCACACGCTGACGCACTGCAGGAACTGGAACCCGACACCCGCGACGAGCACCTTCATGGCCTGCATGGGCCGACCTCGGAACGCCACGATCCCCAGGTGCACGGCACCGAGGTAGCGGCGCCAGCCGGCCCGGCCGACCAGGCGCCCCGCGCCCCTCGGGTGTCCGGCCACCCAGAGGATGGCGATGAGCGCGACCAGCGTGAGCACGTCGGTCACCACGGCCACGGTGGTGGCGGCGCCGAGCGACCGGTACGCCGGGACGGCGGCCAGGCCGATCGCGGACAGGAGCGGCAGGACCAGCCAACCGGTCAGTCGCTCCAGGCTCGTGGCGGCGAACGAGTCCGCGTAGTCGCCGACGTCCTTGCCCTGGCGCAGCACGCGCACCACGTCGCCGCCGAACGACGTGGGCAGCGCGTTCGACACGAACTCCCCGGCGAGCAGGTGACCGAAGAGCCGGCGGAAGACGAGCGGGATGCCGAGGGTGTCCGACACCGCGGACCACCGCACGTTCTGCAGCACGTAGGCCACCAGGTGGACGCCGACCGCCGCCGCGATCCACCACCACGTCGCTGCGGTCGGGCTGGGGAACAGCTCGTCGAGCGAGACCTCGGGCAGCCGCCAGAAGAGGATGCCCAGGAAGGCCAGGCTGACGCCGATGCGCAGCGCGATCCGCCACCACTCGTTGCGGGGCAGCTCCGGCGGGTGCTCGGGATCGCCGATCTCGGCGCGTTCGATCTCCCGGAGCGCCGCGATGCGCTCGTCGGAGAGCGGCCCCTGGTCGGAGGGGTGCGTGCCGGCGTCCATGACCCGATCCACGGTACCGGGGGTACCCTCGCCGCAACGGTGGGCAACGCCACCCGGCGGGAGCTCGGTCAGGGGGAACGACCATGTCGATCGACGAGCGATCCGAGGACGGCGCGGGGGTGGGTCCCGGAACGGCGCGGGCGGTCCCCGAGATCGGGTTCATGACCGACCTCTCGACCGTCGCGACAGTGCGCTCCGTGCCGGTCGCGACGGCGCCCGACGACCCTGCGGACGGCGTCGAGATGGCGATCGCGGAGGCGGGCGTCGGCGGTCGTCCGCTGCTGCTCGTCCACGGCTTCACCGGCGCAAAGGAGGACTTCCGCGACGTCATCGGGCCGCTCGCCGAGGCCGGTCACTGGATCGTCGCCCCCGACCTCCGCGGCCACGGCGCCAGCTCGCATCCCGCCGGCGAGGATGCCTACGGGCTCGAGCGCTTCGCCGCCGACGTCCTCGGCCTGCTCGACGCGCTCGGTTGGGACCGGTTCGACCTCCTCGGCCACTCGATGGGCGGCATGATCGCCCAGCTCGTGGCCCTCGCCCGACCCGAGCCCATCGAGCGCCTGATCCTCATGGACACCGGCACCGGCGGGTTCGACGGCACGGCGGGTGCGGACGCCGCTGCGGCCGAGGCCGCTGCCGCCGAGAACGCCGAGCTCATGCGCCTGGGCATCGAGCTGTGCCGGGCCGAGGGGCTGGCCGCGGTCGCCGCGGTGCTCGACATGGGGGAGCGTCCGCTCGAGACGCCTGCGCACGCCGCCATGTCGGCACGACCCGGATGGAAGGAGTGGGAGGCGCAGAAGTTCGTCACCAGCTCTCCGGACATGTGGTGCGCCATGGTCGACGAGTTCCTGACCACCGAGGACCGCATGGCGTCGCTCGGCGACCTGCCCATGCCGGTGTTGGTGCTGGTGGGGGAGCAGGACCGGCCGTTCCGCTCGGTGTCGGCCCGGATGGCCGAGGTGATCCCCGACGCCCGCCTGGTCGTCGTCCCCGACGCGGGCCACAGCCCCCAGTTCGAGAACCCACAGGCGTGGTACGCCGCGGTGTCGGAGTTCCTCGCCTGATCGTGTTGCCGAGCTGACGGGATCCCGGGATGACGGGGTTCCGGACCGACGGGCCGCCCGGCGGGCGCGTCGCTAGCGGGTCTTCTCCATGAAGCGGTCGACGTCGACGACCACCCGCGTGACCTTGCCCGCGGCGACCAGGCTCCGCTCGTCGCGGGCCGACACGTGGAACACCAGCCGGCGCCCCTCGACCTTCTCCAGGTTGGCCTCGGCCCGGACCACGCCACCGATCGGCGTGGGGCTGATGTGCTCCATCTGGACCCGCATGCTCACGGTGGACAGGCCGTCGCCGAGGTGGCCGGCCACGGCGCGGATCGTGGCTTCCTCGAGCAGCGCGATCACCCGGGGCGTGGAGAGCACGGGAACGTCGCCGGTGTGCATGGCGACGGCCGTGTCGGCGTCCGAGACGGTCAGGTCGATGACGGCCGACAGGCCGGTGCGGAGGGACACGGTGGATACGATAAGCACTCCGCTGATCGGCCCCCAATCCCCGGCCGGCGCCCGGACCGGTGGACGAGATCGACCGACCGGTGTCAGGGGACACGGTGGAGACGATCAGCACTCCGCTGATCGGCCCCATCCCGGGCCTGCGCCCGGACCGGTGGACGAGATCGCAATCACCGCCCCTCGACCGGGCGGGGCGGCCCCGACGGGGCATGCTGGTGGGTCCCGGCGGCCGGTCGGCGCCGGTCACGACAGGAGATCACCCTTGCCCGGCGACGACGCACTGCTCGACGAGTCCACCATCCAGCGGGTCATCGGCGCGGGCCTGTCCCGCGGCGCCGACTTCGCCGAGGTCTTCGTGGAGGACAAGCGTTCGTCGTCGGCCGTGCTCGACGACGGACGGGTCGAGGAGCTCACCTCGGGTCGCGACCGCGGCGCCGGGATCCGGGTCGTCGTGGGCGACTCCACCGGCTTCGCGCACACGTCCGACCTGTCCGAGGCCGGCCTGATCGCCGCAGCCGAAGCGGCCGCAGCTGCGTCCCGCAGCGCCGGCGAGGGCACCCGGGTCGTCGACCTGGACCGGGTCGACGCGCCCGCTCCCAACGTGGTCGCCATCCTCCCGGGTGACGTCCCGAAGGCGCGCAAGGTGGAGCTGCTGCTGACCGCGGACGAGGCGGCGCGGTCCGCCGGCGGTGCGATCACGCAGGTGTCCGCCCGCTACGCGGACAGCCGACGTCGGATCCTGGTCGCCAACAGCGACGGCACGCTCGCGTCGGACGACCAGGTGAAGTCGCTGTTCTCGGTGAGCTGCGTGGCCAGCGGCGACACCGGCATGCAGACCGGCCGCGAGTCGGTCGGCCACACGGTCGGCTTCGAGCTGTTCGATCGCTACGACGTCGCCGAGCTGGCGCAGCGCGCCGCCCAGCGGGCGCTCACCAAGCTGGCGGCGCGACCGGCGCCGTCGGGCGAGATGACGGTGGTCATCGGTCCGGGCGGCGGCGGCGTGATGTTCCACGAGGCCTGCGGCCACGGGCTCGAGGCCGACCTCGTCGGCAAGGGCGCGTCGGTCTTCGCCGGCCGCGTCGGCGAGCAGGTCGCGTCACCGCTCGTCACGCTCGTCGACGACGGCACGATGGGCGGCGAGTGGGGCTGCTTCGCGATCGACGACGAGGGCCGGCCGGCGCAGCGCAACGTGCTCATCCAGGACGGCGTGCTGGTGGACTACATGTGGGACGGGCTGCGGGCCCGCAAGGAGGGTCGTCCCTCCAGCGGCAACGGCCGTCGCCAGAGCTACCAGCACCTCCCGATGGTGCGGATGACCAACACGTACCTGCTCGGGGGCACCTCGACGCCGGACGAGATCGTGGCCGACACGCCGTCGGGCGTGTACGTCGCCCACCTCGGCGGCGGCCAGGTCAACACCGCCACCGGCGACTTCGTGTTCGGCATGACCGAGGCCTACCTGATCGAGGACGGCCGCATCACCGAGCCGCTCCGCGAGGGCAACCTCATCGGCAACGGGCCTGCGGTGCTCGCCAACATCGACGCCGTCGGCGACGACTTCGCCATGGGCGCGCCGGGCACGTGCGGCAAGGACGGCCAGGGCGTGCCGGTCGGCGACGGCGTGCCCACGCTGCGGGCGCACGGTCTCACGATCGGCGGCACCGCCGCCTGATCGGCGACTCCGGACCTCGATGCGAGGATCGCCTGACACCGGACCGTCTCACCATCGCAGAGCCGTCGCTCGACCTCGCTGTGCGGAGCTGGATCGCCCCTGTCTCACGGGTGATACACTCGTCGCATGGCAGACGTCTCGATCAGGGAGCTGCGGAACCACGGTGGCGACGTCGTGGAGCGCGCCCAGCGCGGCGAGCGGCTGACCATCACCCGCGACGGCACCCCGGTCGCGCAGCTCGTCGCCCTGCCGCGCTCGCCTGCCCCGATCGGTGAGCTGAGGCGGCGGTGGGCGCTGCTGCCCGAGATCGATCCTGTCGCCTTGCGGCGGGACATCGATGACCTCCTCGACCCTGCGCTGTGACACGGACGCGGTCAGACGTGGCGCGAGGGGTGCTCGACACGAGCACGTTGATCCTCCTGGGCCGGATCGACGACGTCGAGTCGTTGCCGGCCGAGCCGCTGATCACCTCGATCACGCTCGCCGAGCTCTCGGTCGGCCCGCTCGTGGCGACCAGCGACGAGGAGCGTGCGGCTCGCCAGGCGCACGTCCAACAAGCCGAGGCCGACTTCGACCCGTTGCCCTTCGACGCGTCAGCGGCGAGGAGCTTCGGCCGGGTGGCGGCATCGCTGCGTGCCGCTGGGCGGAAGCCGGCGGCACGCGCCTATGACGCGATGATCGCAGCGGTCTGCCTTGCGAACGACCTCCCGATCCACACGTGCAACCCGGACGACTTCGCGGGCGTCCACGGGCTCGCCGTCGTCGACGTGGCCCATCCCGACGGCTGATCTGGGTCGGGCGTACCGAGACGGAGTGTCGGTGTCCCGACCCTGCGGGCGCACGGTCTCACGATCGGCGGCACCGCCGCCTGACCGACGTGGCGCTCGGCTGAGCGCCACGTCGGTCACCAGGCAGCCGTCCGCTCAGGCCCTCGTCAGGGTGAACGTCACCTCGGCCGCGTTGCCCGGCCCGCCGTTCGCCGTGCAGGCGAACCCGGGCCCGGCGTCGCACCGCACGGTGTTGGAGCCGATGAACGGGTTGCTCCAGTAGAAGCTGACGGTCGCGTCGGTCCCGTCGATCTTGTAGATCGCCTTGCCCTCGGTGCCGGCGCCGTTGCTCTGCGAGCGCCACCGGGTCGGCGCGCCTGGCCCGATGGCGTCGGGCGGCACGCTCGCCCACTCGCCTCCGTCCAGAATGGCGTCGGTGCAGGTCAGGCCGGCCCCGGTCTGGTTGGCCACGTTGATGACCACCGTGCGGTTGCTCGGCCGGTCGCCGACCGGTCCGACGAGCGCCTTGGCGGCGGCGCCGCTGAGCCGGCACCCGCTGAACGCGGCGTCCTCGGTGATGGCCCGGATCATCGTGGCGCCGCGGTCCGGGCCGTAGCGGGCGACGATCGCCGCCTGCAGGTCGCCCCAGGCGCGCAGCGCGGCCCCACAGGCGCCGGTGACGGCGCGCTGGAAGTTCGAGGTGCCGTCGGTCGTGACCTTCGCCCTGGACGTGAGCGGCGACGCGGTGCGGCAGGAGTCGGGGTCGACGGTGTCACCGTTGTCCTTGTTGACCGTCGAGTGCCCGATCCGGCCGATGCAGCGCAACTTGTTGAGGCTGTCGTCGCAGCCGGAGATCAACCCGTCGGGGAAGGACGTGGCGACCGGGCCCGGGAACTTGAAGAAGTCGGGCTGGTCGGTGCGACCGAGTCCTCTCGGGTTGGACTTGTCCTCCGCCTTCCCCGGATCCGCGGCATCGCCCCAGTTCGAGTGCGACCAGAAGTCCTCGTAGATGTGCAGCGCCCGGCCGAAGTTGTTGAGCACGTTGCACTTCGCCGAGTCCGACGACGTGTTGCCCTTGCTCCAGTCCGGATAGGTGCAGGCGTTGTAGGTGCCGCCGGCGAAGTTCGTCTGCTTGACCGCCGCCGGGTTGATCGTGCCGTCGGGGTTCAGCAGCCCGCCCGCGGCGTCGACCGCGAAGCCCATGTACTTCTGGAACTGCTCGAGGCAGGCGGCGATCTCGGAGAACGCCTCGGCCTGCGAGTGCTTGGTGCCGTAGCCGTAGTCGCCCTCGTCGCAGTGCCGGGATGCCGGGTTCGGGTTGCCGTCCAACGGGTTGTCGGGCTCGCCGACGGCGCCGAACGTGCCGTTGCTGCCGGCGAGCATGGACATCGTGACGGGCTGGAAGCAGTTCGCCGGCTTCTGCGTGGAGTTGCAGGACAGGACCCGGGTGATCTTCTCGTGGACGACCCGCTGGCCGACGAGCGGGATGTAGACGGTGCCGAAGGCCTCCGCCTCGTCGGCCCGGGAGCCGATCGAGAGCGCGGCGATCGTGACTGCGAGCAGTCCGACGCCGAGGCCCTTGAGCGCCCTGCTGAGCGTGATGTGTGTGTGCTGCATCGTGATGTCCTCGGTCCTCAGTGGGCGGGCGGGTTCCAGCGGTGGAGGCCGAGGCCGTCCTCGGGCCAGTCCAGGTCCAGCGCTGCGGCGCGCCCGGCGACGAGCTCGTCGAGCTCGTCCGCCAGGTGGTCGGCCTCGTGCTGGTTGGTGAAGAGCTCGGCGACGAGGGGTCGGGAGTCGCCGTTGCCGGCGGCCACGATCACCGCGCTCCGGTGGGTCTTGCCCATGGCGTCGAGCCACGACTCGAAGGCCTCGGTCCCCTCGGCCCAGATCTCGCCGAGGTCATCCGCGGTGGGCTGGTGGGCGTTGCCGTCGAGCGCGTAGTCGCAGTGCTCGATCGCCTGGCCCGAGACCGAGATCACCTCGGCGTTGTGGTCCTGGGCGACGGTGAGCGCGCCCTGCGCGTCGAGCGATCCGTCGGCCGTCGCGCTGTGCTCGCTGCACAGCACGGCGATCTCGTGCACCTTGCCGATCCAGTCGACGAGCGCCGCCTCGTCGGGCTGCGCCCCGACCTCGGCGACCGGCTCGCCCATGTCCTTGGTGCAGCCCGCCACCAGCGCGGCGGCGAGCAGCACGAGTGCTACGGCGGCGGCCCGCGGCCCGATCCGCCTCGTTCCGTTCCTCATGACAGGTCCCTTCGGTCCGACCGGCGATGGCCCCTCCGCCGCCGTCGACCCGTCCAGATATCGGTCCCGCCCGCGGTTCGTTGAGCGGTTGGCCCGGGGGGAATCTGGGTGCCACTGAGTTCTGTGATGCTGTTCCGGGGCGAATGCCCCGGAACAGCATCACGAAACCGCCGGTGGGCGACCCGTCCCGCGAGCTCGCTCAGCGAGCGACGGCGCGGACGTGCGCGACCGTCGTGATCCGACCCACGGTGGTGTCGGTCAGCGTGACCTCCACCGGAGCATCGATCCCGTCGCCGAGCACCCGGCACGACGTCCGGACCGGCCCGACCGGCGCCTGTGCCAGGTACCGGAGATCGATCTCGGTGACGACGACCGGCCGCCCGGCGCGATGGCCGAGGAG
>JAEXGP010000318.1 GCA_023450775.1 Actinomycetes bacterium
TGACAACACGGAGGTCACTGTGGAGTTGATTGCTCCGATCGCGATGGATGAGGGGTTGAAGTTCGCGATTCGTGAGGGTGGTCGTACGGTGGGCGCTGGTCGCGTCACCAAGATCCTCAAGTGATCCCCGCCGCTCGCTGAGCGGCTCGATCGTCGGAAGGGCGCTCCTGCGGGGGCGCCCTCTCCGCGCCCGGGCCCTGGTGCACCCGCGGTCGGTGGCCGCCGCGGCCGGTTGCCGCCCGTCCGGCACGGCCGCTATCGTTGCCAGCCGTGCCCGGCCCGCCGGGCGAGCTTCTTGACAGTCGATGAGACCCGTGCGGCCGAGGCGGCCGCGAACACGAAGAGAGCGTGCGCATGGCAGCCGACCAGAAGATCCGCATCCGCCTGAAGGCCTACGACCACGAGGTCATCGACCAGTCGACCAAGAAGATCGTGGAGACCGTGACCCGCACGCAGGCGTCGGTCCGGGGCCCGATCCCGCTCCCCACCGAGAAGCACCGCTTCACCGTCATCCGCTCGCCGCACAAGGACAAGGACTCCCGCGAGCACTTCGAGATGCGGATCCACAAGCGGCTGATCGACATCATCGAGCCCACCCCCAAGACCGTGGACTCGCTCCAACGCCTGGACCTGCCGGCCGGCGTGGACATCGAGATCAAGATCCAGAACGCATAGCTCGTCCTTCGGACGATCGTTCCGGCTTTGCCGGAACCGCGACCAGGCCCGCTCGGTGAGCGGGCCTCGTCGCGTGCCGGGGGAGTCGGGCGCCTTCGGCGGCTCATCGTTGGTTCCGGTCGATCCTGTCCTCGCTGCGCTGCGGCGATCGACCGGGCCTGCGGCGCTGGATCGGTGCGTGTGCGCTGCGGCGATCGACCGGGCCTGCGGCGCCGTCCCGCCGAAGGTCTTCCGGCGGCCGTGCTTCGGTCCTTCGGGTCTGCTGCGCTGCGGCGATCGACCGGGCCTGCGGCGCTGGATCGGTGCGTGTGAGCTGCGGCGATCGACCGGGCCTGCGGCGCCGTCCCGCCGAAGGTCTTCCGGCGGCCGTGCTTCGGTCCTTCGGATCTGGTGCGTTGCGGCGATCGGCCGGTCAGCGCGAGGTGCTGGAGAACTTCCGGAACGACAGGGTGGCGAACACCACGGTGATGCCGATCGCCCAGGCGAGCGAGATCCACAGGTCCGCTCCGGGATCCATCCCGTTGTAGAGCGCTCGCACGGCGTTGGTGACCTTGGTGAACGGGTTGTGGTCCGCGATCGGCTGCAGCCAACCCGGCATGGTCGACGGGTCGACGAACGCCGAGGAGATGAAGGTCATGGGGAACATCCAGATGAACCCCGCCGAGTTGGCGGCCTCGACCGACTTCACCGACAGGCCGATCAGCGCCTGGATCCAGCTGAAGGCGAAGGCGAACGCCAGCAGCAGCAGCGTGGCGATCACTGCGTCGCCGAGCCCGCCCTCCAGTCGGAACCCGACCACCAGGCCGACGATCAACATGATGAAGAACGTGAACGTGTTGCGCAGCAGGTCCGACACCGTGCGGCCGATGAGCACCGCCGAGGGGTACATCGGCAGCGACCGCAGGCGGTCGATGAAGCCCTTCTGCATGTCCTCGGCGATGCCGAGCGCCGTGAACGCCGAGCCGAACACGATCGTCTGGGCGAAGATGCCCGGCACCACGAACTGCTGGTAGCTCGAGTAGCCGGGGATCTGGATGGCCCCGCCGAAGACGTAGACGAACAGGACCACGAACATGATCGGCTGGATGGTGGCGAACACCAGCAGGTCGGGGTTCCGCTTGGTGGCGATGAGGTGACGCCCGGCCTCGGCCCAGACGTCGCGCACGAGCCAGGCCGGACCGGTGGGCACCACGTGGGCGCCGCGCCGTCCGCCGGTGCCGGTGGGGGTGGAGACGGTGGTGGTCATCGGCGGGCTCCTCCTCGCTGGGCGTCGTCGCCCTCGTCCTCGTTCTCGTCGTCGCTGGCGGTGTGGCCGGTCAGCTGCAGGAACACGTCGTCCAGCGTGGGCTGGCGCACCGCGACGTCCAGGACGTCGATCCCGGCGTCGTCCAGGGCCCGCACCACGGTGGGGACCACGTGGTCGGTGACGGTCACCGGGATGGTGACGCTGCGGGCCTCGACGTCGATCGCCTCCTTGGCGCTCGCCGGCACGATGCCCACGAGCAGCTCGCGCACCCGCCCCAGCGCGCCGGGGTCGCTGAGGGTGACCTCCACGCTGGCGCCGCCGCTCTGCTCCTTGAGCTCCTCCTCGGTGCCCCGGGCGATGACCGTGCCCTTGTCGATCACCACGATGTCGTCGGCCAGGCGCTCGGCCTCGTCGAGGTACTGGGTGGTGAGGAGCAGGGTGGTGCCGTCCGCGACCAGACCGTCGATCACGTCCCACATCTCCAGTCGGCTCCGAGGGTCGAGGCCCGTGGTGGGCTCGTCCAGGAACAGCACCGACGGCTCGGCGATCAGGCTCATGGCGATGTCGAGCCGGCGCCGCATGCCGCCCGAGTAGCCCTTGACCACGCGGTCGGCGGCCTCGTCCAGGCTGAAGCGCTCGAGCAGCTCCCGGCCCCGGATCGAGGCCGACTCCTTGGTCATGTGGAAGAGCCGCCCGACGAGCAGGAGGTTCTCGAAGCCGGTCAGGCGTTCGTCGACCGCCGCGTACTGGCCGGTGAGCCCGATGCGGGCCCGGGCCTGGCGGGGCTGGCGCACGACGTCGATGCCGTCGATGAGCGCCCGGCCGCCGTCGGGGCGCAGCAGGGTGGAGAGGATGCGGACGGCGGTGGTCTTGCCCGCTCCGTTGGGCCCGAGCACCCCGAGCACCGTGGCGCGTGGGATCTCGAAGCTGACGCCGCGGAGCGCCTGCGTGTCGCCGAAGTGCTTCACGAGGCCCTCGGCGACGACGGCCGGCTGATCGTCGCTGCCCTGCGGCGGGAGTCCGCCCGCGCGCGGTCGGGAGTGGAGATCGGTCATGACCGGCGACCGTACCCAAAGGGTGTGACATGCGTGCCCGACATTTCTTGCGCCCCTGACGTCCCGGTGCTCGACGGTGATCCGGCGACCGGGTACCGACGAGGTGGCGGCGCCGGACTCATCGGCGTGCCACGCTGTGGATCCGCCCCGGCGGGCTCGGATCCCGGACTTGGCGCCCCCCGAGGTCGCTGCTAGTCTCTCTCGGTCGTCGCGGACGGCTCACTGCGCCTCGCCAGTCGGGGAGACAGGGCCTCCGTGTGATCCACGCCCCAGGTGGTCGCCCCGCTGTGCCCTCGTGCACCGGGAGTGCCCGCTCCACGGGCCGAACATCAATCGACGTCCGAGCAGGCCCGCCGCACGAGGTCGGGAACCGCACGGCACAACCGAGACGTCGCTCCGCCCGGACCTGTCCGCGCGGAGCGTCTGCGTGAGCGGCGCAGTGTCGGTCCCACCGGGACACACGGGCGCCGATGGACCTCGCCGAAGGAACCGAAGCCACGATGGCGAAAACAGCTGCACTGGTAGGAGAGAAGCTGGGCATGACCCAGGTCTGGGACGAATCCAACGTGATCGTCCCGGTCACCGTGCTGCGCGTCGCCCCGGCCCGGGTCGTCCAGATCAGGACGCCCGAGCGCGACGGGTACAGCGCCCTGCAGGTGACCTACGGCCAGCGGGATGCCCGCAAGCTCAACAAGCCCCTCGCGGGGCACTACGCCAAGGGGAACGTCGATCCCGGCGTGCGGCTCGTCGAGCTGCGCCTGGACGACATCTCCGAGTTCGAGGTGGGCCAGACCCTCGCCGCCGACACGTTCGCCGCCGGCGACTTCGTCGACGTCACGGCCGTGAGCAAGGGCAAGGGCTTCGCCGGCGCCATGAAGCGCCACGGCTTCAAGGGCCAGGGCGCCTCGCACGGTGCGCACCGCGTGCACCGCAAGCCGGGCTCGATCGGCCAGTGCGCCACCCCGGCCCGCGTGTTCAAGGGCGTCCGCATGGCCGGCCGCACCGGCGGGACCCAGGTCACGACGCTGAACCTCGAGGTCGTCAAGGCCGACCCGGAGCAGGAGGTCATCCTGGTCCGCGGCGCCGTGCCCGGCCCCAAGGGCGGCGTGGTGCTCCTGCGCAACGCCGTGAAGCGCTCCTCGGTCGCCCAGGGAGGTGCCGCCTGATGGCTTCGATCACGCTCCACGACGGCTCCGGCGCCCAGGCGGGCACCGTCGAGCTCGACGACGCCACGTTCGGCATCGAGCCCAACGTCGCCGTGATGCACCAGGTGGTCACCGCCCAGCTCGCCGCCAAGCGGGCCGGGACCCAGTCCACCAAGACCCGGGCCGAGGTCGCCGGTGGCGGCGCCAAGCCCTGGAAGCAGAAGGGCACCGGTCGTGCTCGCGCCGGCTCCAGCCGTTCGCCGATCTGGCGCGGCGGCGGCGTGGCACTGGGCCCGAAGCCCCGCAAGTACGACCAGAAGACGCCCAAGAAGATGAAGCGCCTCGCGCTGCGCTCCGCCCTGTCGGACCGCGCCGCCGAGGACAAGGTCGTCGTCGTGTCCTCGTGGGACTTCGACACGCCCAGCACCAAGGGCGCCGCGTCCGCGCTGACCGCCCTGGGCGTCGAGGGCCGTGCGCTCGTCGTGCTCACCCCCGAGGACGTCACCGCCTGGAAGAGCTTCCGCAACCTGCCGTCGGTCCACGTGATCACGGCGGGCGAGCTCAACACCTACGACGTGCTGGTCAGCGACTACGTCGTGTTCACCGAGGCGACGCTGCCTGGCGCGCCCGCCGGCGACGAGGCAGCGACCGCGCCCGCCGGCGACGAGGAAGGGGCCTGATCGTGAAGGATCCCCGGGACGTCATCATCCGACCGGTCGTCAGCGAGAAGTCCTACGGGCTGCTCGACGACGGCGTCTACACCTTCATCGTGGCCCCCGGCGCCTCCAAGCCCGAGATCCGCGACGCCGTGCAGGCCATCTGGCCCGGCGTGAAGGTCAAGAAGGTCAACACGCTCAATCGCAAGGGCAAGAAGCGGCGCAACCGCCGTTCGCCCACCTTCGGCAGCCGGCCCGACACCAAGCGCGCCGTCGTCACGCTCGCCGAGGGCGACCAGATCGACCTGTTCGAGGTGAAGTGACATGGCGGTTCGCAAGCGCAAGCCCACCAGCCCCGGCCGCCGGTTCCAGACGGTCTCGGACTTCGCGGACATCACCCGCTCGGAGCCCGAGAAGTCGCTGCTGGCCAAGAAGTCCAAGACCGGTGGTCGCAACAACTACGGCCGCAAGACCTCCCGCCACCGCGGCGGCGGTCACAAGCAGCAGTACCGCGTCATCGACTTCAAGCGGAAGAAGGACGGCGTCCCGGCCAAGGTCGCGGCCATCGAGTACGACCCGAACCGCACCTGCCGCATCGCCCTCCTGCACTACCTGGACGGCGAGAAGCGCTACATCCTCGCCCCGCGCGACCTGAAGGTCGGCGACATGGTCCAGTCGGGCCAGGGCGCCGAGATCCGTCCGGGCAACGCGCTCCCCATGCGCTACATCCCGGTCGGCACCGTGGTCCACAACGTGGAGTTCAAGCCCGGTGCGGGCGGCAAGATGGCCCGTTCCGCCGGCTCCAGCGTCCAGCTGGTGGCCAAGGAGGGCGACTACGCCACGCTCCGCCTCCCCTCGACCGAGATGCGTCGCGTCCCGATCGACTGCCGCGCCACGGTCGGCGAGGTCGGCAACGCCGAGCACGACCTGATCAAGGTCGGCAAGGCCGGCCGCAACCGCTGGAAGGGCGTCCGCCCGCAGACCCGCGGTGTGGCCATGAACCCCGTCGACCACCCGCACGGTGGTGGCGAGGGCAAGACCTCGGGTGGTCGTCACCCGGTGTCGCCCTGGGGCAAGCCCGAGGGTCGCACCCGCAACAAGAACAAGCCGTCCCAGAAGCTGCTCGTGCGTCGTCGTCGGACGCGCGGCTCGCGACGGTGACGGAGGAGATGCCGAGATGCCTCGCAGCCTGAAGAAGGGTCCCTTCGTGGACGACCACCTCCTCAAGAAGGTGGACGACCTCAACGAGAAGGGTCAGAAGAACGTGATCAAGACCTGGTCGCGTCGCTCCACGATCATCCCCGAGATGGTCGGCCACACGATCGCCGTCCACGACGGTCGCAAGCACGTCCCCGTCTACGTGACGGAGTCGATGGTCGGCCACAAGCTCGGCGAGTTCGCCCCCACCCGGACGTTCAAGTTCCACGCCGGGCAGGAGAAGGGCGCGAGGGGTCGGCGATGACCGGGGCCAAGACCAACGAGCGGCCGGGCGTCCGCGCCCAGCACCGCCACGCCGGCATGTCGGCCACCAAGGCCCGAGTCGTGCTGGACCTCATCCGCGGCAAGTCCGTGGCCGAGGCCCGGACGATCCTGCAGTTCTCCGAGCGCGGTGCGTCCGAGACGATCGCCAAGGTGCTCGACTCCGCGGTGGCCAACGCCGCGAACAACAACGACATCCCGCCGGAGGAGCTCTTCGTCGCGACGGCCTACGCCGACGAGGGCCCCACGCTCAAGCGCTGGCGCCCCCGGGCCCGTGGCCGCGCCACGCGGATCCGCAAGCGCACCTGCCACATCACGATCATCGTCGGCCGCTACAGCGCCGAGGAGTGGGACCGCATCCGGACCCGCCAGGCCGAGTCCGGCCGCACGGCGCCCGACGCCGCGGCCGCCCGCGCCCGACGCGTCGCCAGCAGCCGTCGCCGCTCCGGCGCTGCCGAGGACGTCGAGGAGACGCCGACGCCCGAGGAGGAGCTCGCCGGTGACGAGGCCGCGACCGAGGCGGTCGTGACCGAGACGTTCGCCGAGGACGCCGAGGACGCAGGCGTGGCCGACGACGGTGACGCGGCCGACGGCGGTGCCGCCGCCGAGGAGGCCGGTGACGAGGCCGCCACCGAGGCCGTGGTCGCCGAGGACAGCGCCGAGCTGGCCGACGAGGCCACGCCCGCCGACGAGGCCGCCGAGACCGAGAAGAAGGACGAGGACTGATGGGCCAGAAGGTCAACCCCTACGGCTTCCGCCTCGGCACCACCACGGACTGGAAGTCCCGGTGGTTCGCCACCCGTGAGGAGTACGTCGACTACCTCATCGAGGACTGGAAGATCCGCGACTACCTGATGAACAAGCTGCCGAACGCGGCCATCAGCCGGATCGAGGTCGAGCGCACGCGCGACCGCCTCCGCGTCGACGTGCACACCGCGCGTCCGGGCATCGTCATCGGTCGCCGCGGCGCCCAGGCCGACGAGCTCCGCGCGGACCTCACCAAGCTGACCGGCAACCCCAAGGTCCAGCTGAACATCCAGGAGATCAAGCAGCCCGAGGTCGACGCCGCGCTGATCGCGCAGGGCGTGGCCGACCAGCTCGCCAACCGGATCGCCTTCCGCCGGGCCATGAAGCGGGCCGTGCAGAACGCGCAGAAGGCCGGCGCCCTCGGCATCCGGGTGCAGTGCTCGGGTCGCCTCGGCGGCTCGGAGATGTCCCGCACCGAGTGGTACCGCGAGGGCCGCGTGCCGCTGCACACCCTCCGTGCCGACATCGACTACGGGTTCCGAGAGGCCCGCACCTCCGCCGGTCGCATCGGCGTGAAGGTCTGGATCTACAAGGGCGACATCCTGCCCTACAAGAGCGCCAACGAGGACAAGATCACCAAGGAGGCCGCCATGGCCGTCGGCGAGACCGCCGGCCAGGAGCGCCCCCGCGTGGTGTCCACCAAGCCGACCGCCCCGGGCGCCGCCGCCCCAGCCCCCGCCCCCCCCGCCCCCCCCCCCGACGCACCCGCCCCCCAGGACCCCGACCAGGAGAAAAAA
>JAEXGP010000324.1 GCA_023450775.1 Actinomycetes bacterium
GTCCATGTCCGCGGTTCCGTCCCAGCTCGTCACGTGACGAGGCTACGCGCCCGCCGCCGGATCGTCGCAGGCCGGTTCCGCGTGCGCTGATCGTCGTGCTGCGACGATCAGCGCACCGAGAACGAGATGTTCGGACCGGGGACCGGTCCCCTGTGGTCATCGGCAGCCGTTCGTGCGGCAATGCCACCGTGGATCTCGACGGCCTGAACCAGCTCTCCGCCACCCAGCTCGGCATCTTCACCCGCGCCCAGGCGGACGCCGCTGCGCACCGCCATGGACCTGGCGGGACCCATGCACGTGGCCACGCTCCGGCTGCTGGTCGAGCACGGTCTGCTCGAACGCCACTACCGGACCGTCGACCCGGCGATCCTCCTCGATCGCGTATCCGTCGCTCGGGCAAGCGGGGCGTCCGCAAGATGGCGCTGGTGCTCGACGACCTCGGTCCGGGTGACTCCTTGTCGCGGTCGCAGCTCGAACGCCTGGGCGACGGCGTGATCGACCGGGCCGACGTGCCCCCGCCCGTGCACGAGCACCCGCTGCCGTCGGAGCGGGGACGTCGAGGATTCGTCGACCGCTGCTGGCCCGACGCCAAGATGATCGTCGAGTTCGACGGCCGCCGCTGGCACCACCGGTTCCAGCAGGCGCTCCAGGACGCGGACCGGCGGGCCGAGGCGCAGACCCTGGGCTGGGACACGACCGTGCTCCTGTGGGAGCACTGCGAGGGCGACCCTGACCGCTCGTCGCGGATCATCGAGCTGATCTACGAGCAACGGATGGCCCTCCGAGGCTGACCACATCGCTTTCGCGTGCGCTGATCGCCGCACTGCGACGATCAGCGCACCGAGAACAGCACCGAGAACGGGAGCGTCAGGAGAACGGGAGCGTCAGGAGCGCGGGAGGTCCTTGAAGGGGACGCCCTTGTCGGCGCGGATGTCGCCGGGCAGCCCGAGCACGCGCTCGCCGATGATGTTGCGCTGCACCTGGTCGGTCCCACCGCCGATGCGCGGCGCCCATTGCGACATGAACATGTCCTGGAACCGTCCGCCGTAGGGCGCGTCGTCGTGGACCAGGGCGCCGGCCGGGCCCTCGATCTCGAGCATCAGGTCGCCGCCCACCTCGTACCGGGCGGACACGGCCAGCTTCATGACCGAGCTCTCGGGTCCGGGCATGCGCCCCGCCGCCGCCGCGGTGCGGACCCGGTAGCCGAGGTACTTCAGGATCTCGTCGCGGGTGTACATGTCCGCGAGGCGCTGGCGGATGATCGCATCGGTGTTGCTGCCCATCTCCCGCGCCAGCTGCGCGAGCTGGTCGAAGGAGTACATGCCGCCACCGCCGATGGACGCCCGCTCGTTCGTGAGCATGGTCATGGCCACGCCCCAGCCGTGGCCGACCGGACCGATCGTGTTGGCGACGGGGACCCGCACCTCGTCCAGGAACACCTCGTTGAAGTGGATCGCGCCGTCGATCTGGCGCAGCGGGCGGACGTCGACGCCCTCGGAGCGCATCGGCACGGCGATCGCCGTGATGCCGCGGTGCTTGGGCACGTCGGGATCGGTCCGGGCCAGCAGGATGCCGAGGTCCGAGTAGTGCGCCCCCGACGTCCACACCTTCTGGCCGGTGATGATCCACTCGTCGCCGTCCTGGATCGCCCGGGTCGAGAGGCCGGCGAGGTCGGAGCCGGCGCCCGGCTCGCTGAACAGCTGGCACCAGATGTCGTCGGCCCTGAGGATGCGGGGCAGGTACCAGGCCCGCTGCTCGTCGGTGCCCCACTCGATGATCGTGGGGCCGACCATGTCGGTGCCGACCGAGAACATGCGCCCGGCCACGTCGTAGTTGGACTCCTCGGAGGCGAACACCCCGGCCAGCAGCGGCGACAGGCCCCGCCCGCCCAGCTCGGCCGGCCACGTGGGCGCGGCCCAACCGGCCTCGGCCTTGGTGCGCTGCCAGCGCCGTGCCTCCTCGACGAGCGCCTCGTCCTCCTCCTCGGTGTGCGCCCGGTAGGTGCGCATCTCCTCGAGCGAGTCGGGGTCCAGCCGCGTGGCGTGCTCGTCGAGCCAGGCCCGGGCCTCGGCCCGCAGCGCGATCTCTTCGGCGCTGTCGTCGAAGTCCATCCCCGCGAGTGTGGTCCAGAAGTGGAACCGGGTTCTAGTCGGCGTGCTGCTCCGACCGAGACGGGTCGTGCCTCAGCTGCGACGGCGTCGACGCGTCGGTGGTGCCACGGGCCCGACCGGGGCGAGCGGCGCCAGACCCAGCGCGGCATCCGCGAGCAGGCCGCCCTGGCGGTACTGGAACGCGGAGGCCACGCACACCAGGAAGAGCTCGGGGTCGATGCTGGCGGGCAGCGTGTGGCGGATCCGGGCCCGCACGCCCTCGGCGAGCTCCATGGACAGGTCGCGCCGGGCCTGCGGCCCGAGCTCCTTCACCCGGAGGAGGAACGCCCGGATGAGCGAGAAGTCCTCCTCGTCGAGGGCGCCGACGTCGAGCGTGGCGACGTAGTGCTCGAACCCCGGGGGCGCGTGGAAGGCGATGGGCACGTCGATCGACGTGCGGGGCCGGCTGCGGATCACGACCGTGCCGGCGGCCATGTCGCCCGAGCGCTGCGAGGTGGCCGAGAACATGGCGGTCACCGTGGCCAGGAACCCGAGGGTCAGGTAGAAGTCCACCAGCCCCACCAGGCCGCGGACCATCGACTGGCGGGTGCTCACCGGTGAGCCGTCCGCGCTGACCGCCCGAAGGCCGAACATCGCCTTGCCGATGCTGCGGCCGTTGCTCAGCATCTCCATGGCGATCGGCACGCCGAGCAGGACGAGCACGACGATCAACAGGCCGGCGAGCACCGGGCTGAGCCCGATCGGCAGGAGCAGGCCCACGAAGAAGCTGCCGATGCCGGCGATCATCAGCTGCACGACCAGGTCGACCAGGCGGGCGAACGCCCTGGTGGCCACCCCGGCGGTGGGGAGCTCCAGGACGACGGCCTCGGGCGTGACGGTGCCGGCGTGCATCGCTCCGAGGCTACGGCCCCGTAGCGTGGGATCCGACGGACTCGGATCAGCCCCGCGACTCGACGGACGTCGAGCGACAACCCACCAGGACCGACCCGACCACAGGATCAGCCCGCGACTCGACGGACGTCGAGCGAAAACCCACCAGGACCGACCCGACCTCCGGATCAGCCCCGCGACTCGACGGACGTCGAGCGACAACATGGACATCGACCGCTACATCCAGCGCAACGACCCCACCTGGCGGCGCCTGCAGCAGCTGTCGGCCGAGGCGCGCTCGTCGCGCCGGCGTCTGTCCGACGACGAGATCGCGGAGCTGGTCGCGCTCTACCAGCGCGTGTCGGCGCAGCTGAGCCACGCCCGCACCACGTACGCGGACCCGGAGCTCAACGCCCGCCTCAGCCAGATCCTCGGCGAGGCGCGCGTGGTGATCTACCGCACGCGGGCGAATCCGGGTCGGGCGGTCGCCACGTTCTTCACGCGGACGTTCCCGGCCGCGGTCTGGTTCTGCCGGCGGTTCGTGCTGGCGGCCACGATCTGCTTCCTCGTGCCGGCGTTCGCGCTGGGCGTCTGGCTGGCGAACTCGCCGCAGGCGCTCGACGCCAGCGTCCCGCCAGAGCTGCAGGAGGTGATCGCCCAGAAGGAGTTCGCCGACTACTACAGGTCGGATGCGGCGCAGAACTTCGCCGGGCAGGTCACGGTCAACAACGCGTTCGTCGCGTTCCTCACGTTCGCCCTCGGGGTGATCCCGGTCCTGGGCCCGGTGACCGTGCTGTTCAACAACGGGCTGAACGTGGGCGTGATGGGCGCGGTCATGCACCACGCGGGCGAGGGTCCGCAGTTCTGGGGGCTGATCCTCCCGCACGGCCTGCTCGAGATCGCGTCGATCCTGGTGGCGGGCGGCGCGGGCCTGCAGATCTCCTGGGCGTTCATCGCGCCCGGCGACCGCACGCGCGCGGCGGCGTTGAAGGACGCCGGCCTGCGCTCGGTGGTGATCGTGATCGGCCTGGTCGTGTGCTTCACGATCGCCGGCTTCATCGAGGGGTTCGTCACGCCCTCGGGCCTGCCCACGGCCATGCGGGTGGCCATCGGCGTGGCGGTGCTCGTCCTGTTCGTCGTCTACGTCGTGGGGCTCGGCAGGCGCGCCGTCGCCGACGGCGCCACCGGTCTGCTCGGCGAGGATCGTGGACGCGTGCCGGCTCGGCGCTCGTCCGGCGTGGCGGCGACGACCGCTCCCCTGCCCGCCGGCGCCCCCGCCGACGGGGCCGGCTGAGCACCCCCTCCGCCCGGTTCCGCACCCCGATCGGCATCCCGGAGCAGGTCCCGCGGCGCCTCGGGCGCCGCGGCCGGTGACCGCGGGACGATACGTGGG
>JAEXGP010000332.1 GCA_023450775.1 Actinomycetes bacterium
GGGTTCGCCGGTGCACCGGGGCCTGCACCCGGACGCGCGCCGGGCGGACCGGCGGCGTACGGCGCGGCCAGCGGCACGTGCGCCGCGTCGAAGGCACGCAGGACGCGCAGCCGGTACTCGCGCTCCACCGGGAACTGCTCGCCGGGCGACGTGTCGATGATCACCCGCAGCGTCACGCCCGTCGGGTCGATGCGCTGCACGCCGAGCACGTTCGGCTCCGAGGTGACGAGCGACGCCCAGCCGGGGTCGGCCTTCAGCTCCTGGCCCACGTCGCCGAGGAGCAGGCGGGCCTGCTCGAGGTCCGCGTCGGGTGCGACGACCACGTCGACCACCGCCCGCGACCAGCTCTGGCTCTTGTTGCCGACCCGCAGGATCTCGCCGTTGGCGACGTGCCACACGGTGCCGTTGATGTCGCGCAGCCGCGTCGAGCGCAGCGTGACCCGCTCGACGGTGCCGACGGCCGGCGGCCCCGCGTCGATGACGTCGCCGACGCCGTAGCGGTCCTCGACGAGGATGAACCAGCCGGCGAGCACGTCCCGCACCACGTTCTGGGCGCCGAAGCCCAGCGCCACGCCGACCACGCCGGCGGACGCCACGATGGCGGCCAGGCTGACCCCGAGGACGGCCAGGATCCATGCCGCGGCGACCACCGTCACGACCGCAGTGGCCATGGACCGGGCGATCGTCGACATGGTCGCGGCCCGGGCGACCGAGCGCCCGTCGACCTCCCGGGTCCTCAGCCCGTCGGGCACGTAGCCGCCCAGCCGATCGGCGTTCTCGGCCATCCGGCGCCCGGCGCGCTGGATGAGCGAGCGGATGACCCGGTTCGCCAGGTACGCGAGCGCCAGGATCCCGGCGATCTGCAACGGCTTCTCGGAGAGCCAGCCGACGGCGGTGGCGAGCGTCTGGTTGCCGGTGGCGTCCCACACCGGCTCGCAGGCCCAACCGGCGTCGACGCAGAAGCTGGGTTCGGCCACGGCGAGATCGTAGAGGGCGGGGCGCGACCCGCTGAGAGCACCCGGCGGGACCGGTCCGCCCCGGCGCTCCTCGGCGGTTCGACCTGCGGTCCGGGGCGGTGCGGGTGCACCGAGAGGTACCCCGTCGGCGGGCCGGGGCTCCAGTAGCATCCCCTCGCATGTTCGGCCGCAAGCGGCGCATCGAGGAAGCCACGGCCGTGGTCCGCGAGGGCTACGACCGCGCGCTCCTCGACGCCGGCGTCGTGCTGTTCCAGCAGGTCGGCCGCGGCATCGACGGCCACTTCGTCTCGGCCTCCATGGTGCAGACCCTCGGCTGGGACGCCGCGGCGTTCCGCGAGCCCGGCACGCTGCGCAACCTCGTGCACGCGGACGACCTGGCGCTGTTCCGATCGGTCGCCCCGGTCGCCGCCGAGACCCCGCTGCTCCCCGAGCCCACGATCGACCTCCGCGGCGCCGGCGCACCGCCACCTCCGCCGCTGCCCGACATGTCGTCCGGCCTCATGGCGTCCGGCCCCGACGGCGACGAGCCGGTCGTGCGCTTCCTGACCTCGGCCGGCACCTACCGATCGATGCTCGTGCGCATGGTGCGCACCGGCCCCGACGAGCCCGTGCGGGGCACGCTCATCGACGCCACCCCGGGCGAGGCGCGCCAGCGCCGGGCCCGGCGGCTGGCCGAGATCGCAGAGGTGTCCCACCACGGCCACCTGCTGTTCGAGCTGCTCGACCGCGACGACCCGTCGTCGATCGTGTTCCGTGCCGCGAACGCCAGCGCCCGCAGCCTCTTCGAACTGGACGCGTCGGTGCTGGACGGCGGCCGCCTGGACGCCGTGTTCGACGGACCGAGCGCCCGCCTGCTGCAGTCGGCCCTCTACGACGTGGCCCACACCGGCGAGTCGCTGACCGCCGAGCGCCTGTCCTTCGCCGAGGTGCCGGGCACGTTCGTGGACCTGCGCATCGACCGTCTCCGCGACGGCTCGCTCGGCGTCACGATCGACGACGTCACCCGGGCGGTCGACGTCGAGGAGCGGCTGCGCCACCAGGCGAGCCACGACCACCTCACCGGTCTGCCCAACCGGGCCGCGCTGGACGAGCGCCTGTCCCTCGTCGCCGCCGGCCTGGCCGAGGGCGAGCACGTCGCGGTGGTGCTGGTCGACGTCGACGGCCTGGACGACATCAACCGCCACCTCGGCCACCACGTGGGCGACCGCCTGCTCGCGGACCTCGGCCGCCGCCTGTCCGAGGACGTGGTCGGTGTCGACATGGTCGCCCGGGTGGGCGGCGACGAGTTCGCCGTGGTCACGGTCCCCCACGGCGACCGGGACGCCGCCCTCGACCGGGCCCGGCTGGTCGAGGAGGTCCTGGAGCGCCCCCTCGACGTGGACGGCGACCTGCGCCACGTCCGCTGCACGATCGGTGCGTCGGTCGCCCCCGAGCACGGCATGGACCCCGGCACGCTGCTGCAGTCGGCCGACGGGGCGCTGCGCCAGGCCCGTGCCGCCGCTGACCCGGTCGCCATCTTCGACCCGGCCGAGGAGCGCACGACCATGCGCCGAGTCGGCCTGCTCACCGAGCTGCGCCGGGGCCTGGCCAACCAGGAGCTCGAGCTGCGCTACCAGCCCGTCGTCGACCTGCGCACCGGTCGGGTCACCAAGGTCGAGGCGCTGCTGCGCTGGCAACGGGTCGGCAACGGCGCCCAGCTGTCGGTCGAGCTGCTCGAGATGGCGGAGCGCTCCGGGCTCATCGAGCCGCTCACGCGGTGGATCCTGGGCGAGTCCGCACGCGCCGCCGATCGCCTCGGCCGCGACCGCGACGCCATGGTCGTCAGCACGAACCTGTCCATGCGCAACCTGCGCGACGACGACCTGCTGCGCTTCGTCGATCTCCTGGTCAGCTCCGGTGAGCTGCCGGCGGGGACGGTCGAGATCGAGCTCTCCGAGGCCGAGCTGACCGCGGACCTGGCCCGCTCCCGCCACGTCGTCCGGCACCTGCGCGATCTGGGTCTCGGCGTGGTCGTCGACGACTTCGGCACCGGCTTCATGTCGATCGACGCCATGCAGTCGCTGCCGGTCACCGGCCTCAAGATCGACCGCGGGTACACGACGGCGATCGCGTCGGTGCCCGCCGATGCCGAGGCCGTCGAGTGGGCCATCGGCGTGGCGCACGCCATGGAGATCCCCGTCACCGCCGACGGCGTGGCGGACGCCGACTCGCTCGTGCTGCTCTCCGAGATGGGCTGCGACCTGGCCCAGGGCCTCCACCTCTCGGAACCCGTCACCTTCGAGGCGCTGCCGAAGCGCGTGGCCGAGCTGGAGGACGCCATGCTCGGTTGGGTCGGGACCAGGGGTGTCCTCCTCGACTGACCCGCCGGCGACCGCCGCGGGCGACGACGAGGGTCAGGGCGAGCCGGTCCGGACGCGCCGGACGCCGACGTGGCTGCGCTGGATCGGCGTGGTCGTGGTGGGACTCGTCGGAGCGGTCATCGGCGCGACCATCCTGGGGCAGACCACGGTCGACACCGAGGTCGGCGAGGTGGAGCTCACCGGCCGGCCCGCCCTGGGCGGCGGGTTCACGGTGAGCCTGGCGCCGCTCGGCACGATCGACCTCCCCGCCGGGGCGCCCATGCACCTGCAGGCCCGGCTGGTCGCGCTCGACGACTCGCTGCTGGTGCGGGCGGGCCGGGACGTCGCGAAGGGCCAGGGA
>JAEXGP010000364.1 GCA_023450775.1 Actinomycetes bacterium
GGCCAACCCCGCGGCCGACGCCGGCGCCTCGCCCCGGAGCAGGACGACGTCCGCCCAGCGCTGCTCGCGACGCAGCTGGGTGTGCGCGGCGAGCGAACGCGCCGACGGGCTCATGGTGGGGACCTCGGACGCCAAGCCGGCCTGCCGGCCGGGGGCCAGCGCCAGCGTCCGGACCTCGACGCCGATGTCGGTCAGGGCGCGGTGCAGGTCGAGCGCGGCGCGGCCGTCGTCATCCTCGTCGGTGTCCCCCAGGACCTGGAGGATGCGCATGCCCTGACGAGCCGGTTCCACCGTGCGCAGCGGGCGTCGCCGTCGGGCGGGTCAGCGGTGGAACGGGCGCCGGGCGATCAGGTGAGCTGCTGCTCGACCTGCTCGAGCGCGTCGTCCTCGCTCACGTCGAGGGCGAAGCTGAGCTCGGACACGAGCACGCTGCGGGCCTTGACGAACATGGACTTCTCGCCGGCCGACAGGCCCTTGGCCTGGTCACGCAGCGCCAGGTTCCGCACGACCTCGGCGACCTGGTACACGTCGCCGGACTTCAGCTTCTCCTGGTGGTTCTTGAAGCGGCGGCTCCAGTTGGCCGGCTCGCGCACGTCCTTCTTGCCGAGCAGCTCGAAGAGGTCGTTGACCTCCTCCTTGCCGATCGGCGGGCGCATGCCCACGTCGTCGGCCTTGTCCACCGGCACGGACAGCGTCAGCTCGCCATGGGCCATCTCGAGCACCAGGTACTCGGTGGTGGTGCCGTTGATCTTGCGCTTCTCGCGCTTCTTGATCACGGCCGCACCATGGTGCGGGTAGACAACGCGGTCGCCGACGTCGAATGCCACTGCGGGGTTCCTCACGGGGTCGAGGGGAGGATGGGGCTCAGCCGGTCCGGACCCGGACCTGACGAACGGGCAATGGTACCACCGGCCCGAAATCCGGTCGACGCGGGCCCGGGGCGCTGCCGGCCTCGCCGGCGGGCGTCGACGGCGCTCGTCACCGGCGGTCGGATCGGAGCGCCGGATCGGAGTCGCCGGCTCGTGCGCCTCAGATCATGTAGGCGAGGTTGCGGACGATCCGCTCCCCCAGCTCCCGATCGCCCTCCAGCGTGACGCGGCCGGCGTCCAGCAGCTCCTGCGCGTCCCGGCGCCCGCCGACGAGCCGGACGAAGGTCCCGACGTCCGTGGCGATCGTGACCGTCGGCGCCCCGTCGAGGTCGTCGATCACCCTCGCCCGACCGTCCACCACGACGTCGATGTGCCGTGGCGCGTCGGAGGATCCGGGCACGGACAGCTCGAAGCGGACCGACGAGCCGTCGGGAGCCCCGCCGCGCTTGCCGACCACGTAGCCGATCGCGCCGAGCACCTCGGACAGCGCCCGGTCCGCCGCCGGACCGTCGAGATTTCCCGGGCGACCGACCGCCTCGCGCACGTCCTGCTCGTGGAACCAGACGTCGAGCGTGCGGACCTGCAAGAACCGGGCGTGCGGGACGTCGCCCACCGGGCTCCATCCGACCTGGGCGAAGTCGTCGGGCGTCATCGCGGCGAGCCGCTCACGGCGGCGCTCGACGAGTCGTTCGAGGTCCTCCAGCAGCTCGGCGTCGGAGCGGCTCCGCAGCGACTCGACCCAGGCCTCGTTCATGCGGCCGATGTCGTTGCGCACGTGCTGGTCGTCGAAGTCGACCTGCGGCGTCGGGGCGCCGTCCAGCGCCGCCTCGAACCCGACCACGTGGGCGACGACGTCGTGCACGTCCCAACCCGGGCAGTCGGTCGGCGTGGACCAGTCGGCGGGTTCGAGCCCGCCGACCAGGTCACGGAACTGCTCGAGCGACGCCAGCACGTCGGCGCTGATCGCGTCCGGATCCATCGGTCGGGGCGTCACCACGGGCCGAGCCTGCCACAGCTCGGCGCAACGGCGAGCGCCGACCGGCGCCGCGTCCGGCCGTCGTCAGTCGGCGTCGCCGCCGTCAGGTGCGTCCGACCAGGAGCGGCTGGCGGAGGAACCAGGCGGGGTCGTCGGACCGCTCGGGGTAGCGACCCTCGGCGTCGGCCCAGACGATCTGCAGGGTGGCCGGCCAGCGCTCGCCGAGCTCCGCCATGACCTCACGACCCAGGTTGAACCAGTCGCCCTGGCTGCAGAACAGCTCGTCCACCTCGCGGAACCGCAGCTGCATCGGACCCACCCGGACGCCGTCGCGATCACGCAGGTCCACCCCGGCGGCCACCTTGTCCGCCATCGCCTGGACGATCGCCCCCGCCAGCGGGGCGTCGACGCCCACGATGATCAGCTCGGGGTGCCCGAACGTCCGGTGGAGGCCGACGCTGTAGGCCCAGTCGCAGCCGGTGCGGTCACCGGTGACGGCGGCGACGGTGTAGCCGACCTCTGCGATGTCCTGCTTGAAGTTCTCGACGACCTCGAAGGCTCCCATGGCGGCAGTGTGCCGAAACGCAACCCCGTTGTCTGCAGTCGATCCGGACCATCCTGTGGCCGATCCGCGTCCCTCGGTGGGCAGATGTCCTCCGGGCCCCTGTCGACCGGACCAGGCCGGGGGCGCCGCGAGGGTCGTGCGGCTCAGACCGAGCCGGAATCGGCCTCCTGCTGGCGCACCAGGAAGCGCCACCGCGCGCCCCGGGCATCCCACGAGTAGACGACTGCGGTCCCCGCGATCTTGTCGTGGAGCGCCCGGTGCTCCTTGCCGAAGATGATCGGGAGGAACCCGATGCCGAGCGTCAGGAACGACAGCGGGAGCGCCAGCGTGCGCGCCACCGCGTTGCCGCCGCTCGCCGGCGCGCCGTCGGCCCGCACGACCCGGATGCCGAGCAACGCCATGCCGGGCGTCTTGCCGCTCACCGACCACGGATACGAGTAGTAGACGAACAACCACACGACGAGCAGCGAGCCGGTGACCACGGCGTCGGGATCCCACTCGAACGCGTCGGACGTGACGAGCGCGATCGCCCACGCCACCACGCCGCTCATCAGGGCGAACAGGCTCGTGGCGATCGTCTGGTCCAGTGCGAACGCCGCCAGCCGGGTGGCCGCGCCGGCGTAGTGCCCCTGCATGGAGACGGCCGCCGCCGAGGCGTCGTCGCCGGTCACGGCGGAGGGGCTCACGACACCGCCTTCGTGCCGTCCGCGGTGTCGGGAGTGTCGGGAGTGCCGGCGTCGACGGCCTCGACGTCGACGACGTCGTCGGGACCGGCCGGCAACGCGAGCTGGCGGTCCACCAGGAGCGGTGGGCCCTGCGGCAGCTGGTCCGGATCCCGCCGCAGCACCCGGTTGGCGATCCGGCCGATCAGCGAGTCGATCGAGACGCCCTGGGAGCGCACGGCGTCGAGCGCCTCGGACGCAGCGCCGCCGGTGGAGCGGACGATCACCGCGCCCATCTCGGTGTTGGCGATCAGCGCGTCGACGTCGATGCGGTCCATGACCGAGTTGAGGTCCAGCTGCGCCAGGAGGGCGTTGAGGTCCACGCCGGCCAGCAGCGCGTTGAGGTCCACGCCGGCGAGCAGCGCATCGAGGTCGACGTCGGTGAGCAAGGCGTTCAGGTCCACGTCGGACAGGAGCGCGTTCAGGTCCACGCCGGCCAGGAGCGCGTTGAGGTCCACCTGGGTGAGCAGGCGGTTCAGGTCCACGCCGGCGAGCAGGGCGTTCAGGTCGATCCGGGACAGCAGCGCGCCCAGGTCGATCCTGGTGAGGATCCCGTCGATGTCGACGCGACGCAGGATCCCGTCGATGTCGACGCGGGACACGATCCCGTCCACGTCGACCCGGGACACGATGCCGTCGACGTCGACCCGCGTGATCAGCCCCTGCACGTCGACGGCGTCCAGGACCGAATCCAGGTCGATGGCGTCCACGATGCCGGGCGTGACGCGGCGGATGGCGTCCTTGGCTGCGGGGATGCCGTCCGAGGACAGGTTCCGACGAACGGCCTCGCCCTCTCGCGACAGCGGACGGGCGAACCAGCGAGCTGCCCCCTCCACGATCCGGGCCGGGGGCGACGAGGCCACGGTGGAGGCCACTCCTCCCGCCACTCGGGCGGCGACCGAGGCGGCGCCGAGGGCCGCGTCGAGACCCCAGTTGGGGTCGGCCGCACCGTCGGCCGGAGGGGCAGCGTCGTCACTCACCACCGGAGATCATGGCCGACCGGGCTCCCGGGTGGGCAGATCCACCCGCGACCGCCGGAACCGGCGATCGAGGCTCAAGTCGCCGTCGGATCGCACCGACCACCTGCGGAGACGGCTCCGCGACCGTCACCGTGCCCGAGGAGACGACCATGATCCGCACCCGCACCGCTGCGCTCGGCCTCGCCGTCGCGATGGTCCTGACGCTCGGCGCCTGCGCGGCCCGACCGGCGGTTCCCCTCCGGGACGCCCCGGCCGGCTGGGAGCAGGAGATGCTGGCCGGCATCAACGCACATCGGGCCAACGCCCGGCTGGCGCCCTAGTCGTGGTGCCCGACGCTGGCCGGTGCCGCCCAGCGGCAGTCCCAGGCCCAGGCGGATCAGAACCGGATGTTCCACTCGAGCATCGGCCCGAACGCGACCAGCGCTGGCTACACCGGGTGGAGGTCGCTGGGTGAGAACGTGGCGAAGGGACAGCCCACGGTCGGCGACGTCATGACCGTGTGGATGAACTCGACCGACCACCGCAACAACATCCTCGGCCAGTACGACCACGTGGGCTTCGGTCAGGCCCGGTCGTCCAACGGCACGATCTACTGGACCCAGTCGTTCGGCAGCGGCGGCGCCTGCTGACGCTCGGCCCCTGAACTCGGGACATCTCGCATCGGATACGGGCGCGGAACGACCCGAGGACCGGGCGGCCGCATCGACCCCTGAACTCGGGACATCTCGCACCCGAGACGGGTGCGATCCGACCCGGGTTCAGCCGGTCAGGTCACGCCGGCGGGGTGGCGACCGACGCGATGCGGTCCTTGACCCACTGCAGGCTGCCCTCGGCGTCCATGGCGTCCTGCCATCCCGCGAGCGCGGACTCGAGCGTCGCGCGGTCGGTGACCACACCGAGCACCTCGACCGTGACCATGTCGACCGGAAGGTCCGCGACCCACGTGTCGCCGACCGGGTCGATGCCGCCGGGCTCGACGGGCTCGCGCATGGCGTAGACCTCGCCGGTGTCGACGACCCAGTTGATCTCCCAGCGGATGCCGTCGGTCGCCAGCCAGTCCCTGCCGAACTGCTCCTCCTGGGAAGCTCGGCGCCGGGGGTCCGCGTCGTAGAACTGCTCGATGTCCATGCGGTTCCGACCCTATCGGCCCCACCGGTGACCCGGCAGACTCCTCGGGCCGACCGATCGGCGGCCCGAGGAGACGGGTCCTGGAATCGAGCGCCACACGGGCGCGGCAGCGACTGGGGAGTCGGTTTACTGGGGACGTGTAAGTATTTGAAGTGGCCCGTATTCAAGGGCCCCGCCGGACGAGGAGCGCAGAAGTCCGCCGCACCACCGGTGCCTCCATCTTGCCAGCCGCTATCCACCCCAACGCCGTTCGAGCGACTCGCTACTCTGATCCGCCGACTGACGGCCCAACCACCACGGTCGGAGGGGAGAGGACGACGTGCTGATCAAGACCTTGCGAGTCTCCGAGTATCGAGGACACGCGAACCTGACGCTGGAACTGGACCGGCTGTCGATCCTCGTCGGCCGCAACAACGTCGGCAAGTCGTCGATCATCCAAGCGATCCAGCTGCTGTCCCAAGCGGCCCGATACCAGCCGCTCAAGTTTCCGGCACAAGGCTTCTTCGCCTTCAACTCGGCCGCACGCTCCGGTGGATCTGGTGTCATCTGGTTGGAGGTGGAGCTGCACCCGTGAGAGGGTGACAGCGCCACCATTGAGCCGGTTCACTACGAGCTGGAGC
>JAEXGP010000368.1 GCA_023450775.1 Actinomycetes bacterium
CGTCGCGGACGTGGACCTGGGCCCGCTGCTCGACCGGGTCGCTGCGTCGGGCCCCGTGGACCGCGCCCGGCTGGCCGCCGTCGATGTCGCACGGTGGCTCCAGGAGGGACTGACATGGGAGGAGCGCCGGGTGCTCGACGAGCTGGCGCCCGTGCAGCTCGAGCTGCCCTCCGGACGGCGGGTGCGGCTGCGCTACGAGCCGCCGGACACGCCGGCCCCCGCCGCAGGTGCCGCCGCGGACGCCGGCGACGGGTCGGGTCCGGTCACGACGGTCCAGGGCCCGGTGCTGTCGACCCGCCTGCAGGACCTGCTCGGCCTCGACGTGCACCCCACGGTCGGTGGCGGGCGCGTGCCGGTCGTCGTGGAGCTGCTGTCGCCCGCCGGTCGCGCGGTGCAGCGCACGTCGGACCTGCCGGGGTTCTGGCGCGGCAGCTACGCCGCGGTGCGGGCGGAGATGCGGGGCCGGTACCCCAAGCACGCCTGGCCCGAGTGCCCCTGGGAGACATAGGGGTGCACAGCGACAACTCTTGTCGCGATCCCGACCACAGATCCGCCGGGCACCGGCTCAGCCGGCGCGACGGAGCCAGCGCCGGCCGTGCTCCAGCCGGGACTCCAGCTGCTCGAGCGTGGCCTCGGACACCTTGCGGATGCCGGTCAGCCGGTTGAGCTCGTTCTGCACCTGCACGTAACCCCAGCCCGTGGACCGCACGAGCTCGGCGGCGATGTCGGCGTTCATGTCCCGCAGGCGGGCCTTGCGCTCGCGCTGGGTCATGGACGCCATCGGATCCGCGCCCGGCCCGGCCGTGCCGGACGGGGCGTCGTCGGCCTGGATCGCCACGTGACCGCCACCGGGCAGGGGCGGCGGCAGCAGGACGAGCTCGACGCCCTCGGGGTCGTGGCGTTCGCCCGGGTCCTCGGGATCGTCGTCGAACACGCCGAGGCCCGGCGCGGACGACCCCGACCCCTCACCGTCGCCGTCCAGCGCCACGGCACCGATCACGGAGAACAGGCTCATCTGCTCGTCGTCGCCGAGCAGCTCGCCGATGTCGTCGGGTTCGACCGACGGCGCGTCCTCGTCGTCGCCGCGTCGCTTGCGCAGCGAGTGCCGCCGGGACTCGCTCAGCTCGGCCGAGTACCGCCGCAGCCGGGGGTCGTCGGGCAGGAAGAACCACGCCGGCTGCGTGCGGGCGCCGGGTCCGTGCAGGCCGGGGGTCCAGCGGACCACGCGGCCGACCGCCTGGCGGAAGAACAGCTCGGTGGTGGTCGTCGTGGCGAACACCGCGATCCGCAGCCGGGGCAGGTCCACACCCTCGGACACCATCCGAACCGCGACGATCCACGGATCGGTCGACGTGGCGAACGCTGCGATGTGCGACGACGCGTCGGGGTCGTCCGAGGTGGCCACCACCGCGCGCACGCCGTGGCGCTCCCGCAGCACGCGGGCGATGTCCTGCGCGTGCGCCTGGTCCATGGCGATCACCAGGCCGCCCGCCTCGGGGTGGTGCTCGCGCAGGGCCATCAGCCGCTCGTGCGCCTGGTCCAGCACCGCGGGCAGCCACTGCCCCTCCAGCGACAGCGCGGTCCGCAACCGCTGGTTGGCCTGCTCACGGGTCAGCTCGTCGTCGAACGTGGCCGACAGCACCTCGCCGTCGGGCGCCACCCACTCCATGAAGCCGTTGATGCGCGGGAAGTACACGGGCCGCACCACGCCGCGGTCGGCCAGCGCCTCGCCGTAGCCGTACTCGTAGTCGGCCCGGGCTTCGTCGAGGTGGTAGTCCACGAACGGGATCGCGGAGGTGTCGGACCGGAACGGGGTGCCCGACAGCGACAGCCGCTTGGCCGCCCCCTCGAACGCCTCGAGCACCGACGTGCCCCACGCCCGGTCGTCGCCCGCATGGTGGATCTCGTCGAACACCACGAACGCGTCGCGCGACAGCCCGGCGAGCGCCCGCGACGAGGTGGCCACCTGCTGGTAGGTGGTCACGATCCCGTGCATGTCGCCCGGGAGCGCGCCGTCGCGGGCCGACCACTCCGGGTCCAGGTGGAGGCCGAAGCGCAGCGCGGCGCGGGACCACTGGTGCTTGAGGTGCTGGGTCGGCGCGACCACGATCAGCCGGCGCCCGACGTGGTCGGCCAGGTCCTGCACCGCGGCCGTCAGAGCGAAGGTGGTCTTGCCGGCACCGGGCGTTGCGACGGCCAGGAAGTCGGGCCCCTTGGTGTTCGCGAACCGCTCGAGGGCCTCGGACTGCCAGGGCCGGAGACGGATGCGGGTGGGGCGGACGGCGGTCGGTGCGGTCACAGGCCGGGGAGGGCGACGACGGGTCGGTCGGCGGCTGGGCTTGCGATCAGGTGCACCGGCATGGGCTCGCTAGCTTAGGAGCACGGCTCGACCGCGCCGGGCACAGGGGGGACGCACATGACCACGATCGACCTCACGCCGTTCTCGGACATGTCGTACTGGTCACACGGCTCCGAGGCCCGGGCCGAGATGTTCCGCGTCATGCGTGATGAGGCGCCCGTGGTCTTCATGGAGGAGCCCGAGATCGAGGGCTTCCCGAAAGGTCCGGGGTTCTGGTCGGTCACCCGTCACGAGGACGTCATGCACGTGTCGCGGCACCCCGACCTGTTCTGCTCCGGCCAGGGCACGAACATCCCCGACCTCCCCCAGGAGGTCAACGAGTTCATGGGCTCCATGATCAACATGGACGCCCCGCGTCACACCCGGCTGCGGATGATCGTGAACCGCTCGTTCACGCCGCGCATGGTCAACCGGATCGACGAGGACGTGCGGGTGAAGGCCCGCAACATCGTCGCCGACGCAGCACCCAAGGGCAGCTGCGACCTGGTCAGCGAGCTGTCGGCGCCGCTGCCGCTGCACATCATCTGCGAGATGATGGGCATCCCTCGCGACAAGTGGGGACGCATCCTCGAGCTCACCAACGTGGTGCTCGGCGACCAGGAGACGGTGCCCGACCTGCCGGCGCTGATGGCCGCGGTCATGGAGATGGCCCAGATCGCGTCCGAGGTCGGCGAGGACCGGCTCAGGGACCCGCAGGACGACCTGGTCTCGGCGATGATGCACGCCGAGGTCGACGGCGAGCGCCTGGAGCCCATGGAGATGGCGAGCTTCTTCATCCTGCTCGCCGCCGCCGGCAACGAGACCACCCGCAACGCCATCTCGCACGGCGTCCGCCTGCTCACCCTGCACGAGGACCAGCGGGCCACCTGGATGGCCGACGTCGAGGGCGTGACCCCGACCGCCGTCGAGGAGATCGTCCGCTGGGCGACCCCGGTCATCCACTTCCGGCGCACCGCCACCGAGGACACCGAGATCGCGGGCCAGCCGATCGCCAAGGGCGACAAGGTGGTCATGTGGTACGAGGCCGCGAACCGCGACGAGCGCGTGTTCGATGACCCGTACACGTTCGACGTCACGCGCACCCCCAACGAGCACGTCGGCTTCGGGGCCGGCGGCCCGCACTTCTGCCTGGGCGCCAACCTGGCCCGACGTGAGATCCGGGTGATGTTCGAGGAGCTGTTCCGCTGGCTGCCCGACATCCGCGCCACCGCCGAGCCCGACTACCTGCAGTCCGGGTTCATCCACGGCATCAAGCGGATGCCCTGCGAGTTCACGCCGGCCGAGGTGCCGCGGCTGGAACCGGTGACGGACGCCTCGTGACGCTCCGGCGACGGGCGACCGCGGCCGTCGCGTTCGTCCTGGTCGCCGCGCTCGCCGCGTGCAGCGCGGAGGAGACGGCGCTGCCGTCGCTCGAGTCGGACGAGCGCCCGACCACGTCCGGCACCGAGGCGCCGTCCACGGGCTCGGCGGGGGCGGACGGCGTGGGCGACCCGTACTACCCGCAGGCCGGCAACGGCGGCTACGACGTCGAGCGCTACGACCTGGAGCTCGAGGTGACGATCCAGGGCACGGACCACCTGGACGCCGTCGCCACGATCACGCTCGAGCCCACCCAGGACCTGTCGACGTTCGACCTGGACCTCCTGGGCTTCGACGTCGCCACCGTCACCGTCGACGACCAGGCCGCGCTGTTCGAGCGCAAGGGCCGGGAGCTGGTGGTCGCGCCCCGTGAGCCGCTGCGCGCCGGCGAGCAGACGATCGTGCAGGTGGCCTACTCGGGCACGCCGGGCCGGACGCCGAGCAGCGAGGGCGGTCTCATCGGCGACGGGGGCTGGGTGGACCTGTCCGACGAGTGGTCGACGGTGATCGCGGAGCCCGTCGGCGCGGCCACCTGGTTCCCGTCGAACGACCACCCCTCGGACAAGGCGTTCGTGGGCGTGACCGTCACCGTCCCCACGCCGCTCGAGGCCGTGGCCGGGGGTCAGCTGATCGAACGCCGCGACGACGCCACCACCTCCACGTTCCGGTGGGAGGCGACCGAGCCGATGTCGCCGTACCTGGCCAGCCTGACCGTGGGCGACATGCAGCTGGCGGAGCAGGCGGGCGTGCCCGGCGTCCGCATCCTCAACGCCGTCCCGCTCGACCGTCCGGACCTGCTGGACGGCGCGATCTCCCGGTTCCCGCAGATGATCACCTTCTTCTCCGAGCACTTCGGGCCGTACCCGTTCGTCGACGCCGGCAACGTGGTGGTCCCGGGTCTCCCGCCGCTGGCGCTGGAGTGCCAGACGCGGTCCGTGCTCGCGCTGTCGATCATGGAGGGTCGACCCGGCGACACGACCGACGACGAGGTGACCGCCCACGAGCTGACGCACCAGTGGTTCGGCGACGCCGTCGGGCCGGCCAGGTGGAACGCCATCTGGCTCAACGAAGGGTTCGCCACCTACGGCGAGTGGCTGTGGCTGGAGCACATCGGCGGCATGACCGTCGAGCAGTCGGCCCGGCGCGCCCACAACGGCAACCCGGCCCTGGACGTGCCGCCGGCCGACCCCGGCGTGGACGAGCTCTTCGGCGCGTCTGTGTACCACCGCGGCGGCATGTTCCTGGTCGAGCTGCGCAAGCTCATGGGTGAGGAGCGCTTCGACCAGCTGCTCCGGACGTGGGTGGACCAGCACCGCTACGGCGTCGCCACCACCGAGCAGTTCCTGGAGCTCGCGGCCGAGATCATGGGCGTGGAGTTCGACGGTTCGGCCGTCGCCGCGCTCGGCGACGCCTGGCTGCGCTCCCACCAGCTCCCGCCGCTCTCGTTCTGACCAACTGTCGTTCTGACCGACTCCCGTTCTGTCGTGCAGAACCAGGACGATCCGTCCGGATCTGCACAACAGAACGGAGGATGTGAAGAGATCCGGAGGACCGAATGACCGAACCCACCGCCCCCGACCCGATCGCCGCCGACCTGGGCCTGACTGTCCGCTACGGCTCGGTCGACCCCGAGGCCTTCCGGATGTTGCAGTCGTTCGGACCCGGCGAGGACGGCCCGGTGTGGATGGTCAACCTCATGCGCTACCGGGACCGGGCCGACTACGCCGACGGGCGGGCGACCGATCTCACCGGCCGGCAGGCCGACGACCTCTACGCGCCGCTCGACACGCTCGCCGACCTGGGCGCCGAGATCGTCTTCTTCGGCGAGGTGGAGGACCAGCTGCTGGGCGACGGCCCCGAGTGGGACCGGGTGGCGGTCGTGAAGTACCCCACGCGCCGGAGCTTCATCGAGATGCAGACCCGGCCCGACTTCCAGGACCACCACGTCCACAAGGACGCGGGCATGGAGGCGACCTTCATCGTGGCCTGCCAGCCCTTCGCCCCGCCGATCTGGGACGGGGACGTGCCCGACCCGGCAGCGGTACCGCACCCCTCCACGGACGAGGACGGGCCGGTCGTGGTCGTCCACGTGGTGCAGTTCGACCGGTCGGAGGCCGACACGCCCGAGGCACTCGCCGAGAGCATCGGCCACATGGACGCCTACCAGGCCCACGCAGCCAGGGTCGCCGTCCCGCACGGGGTGACGATCGACGGCTGGTTCACGGTCGAGGGGACGGTCGTGGGCGACGGACGTCGATGGGACCAGATCCGGTTCAACCGCTTCCCCTCGAAGGCCGCGTTCATGGCCGTGGTGATGGACCCAGGGCGCCTGACCGTCCAGGCCGAGCACCGCGAGACGGCCATGAGCGACACCTACACGCTCATCGTCCGTCCGTTGATCGACTCGCTCCCAGGGTCCTGGGACGGACTGGTCTGATTCCAGCCGTTCTGTTGCGCGATGTGCGGCCCATGGGCCGTAGATCGCGCAACAGAACGTGGGTCAGTCGTCGACGAGCACGCGGCGGACCGACAGGCCGATCCGGTGCTTGGTCCGGTCGACGTTGAGGACCTTGACCGTCACGTCCTCGCCGGGGACCACGAGCTGATCGGGTCGGTACCCGGGCACGTCGGAGAGCTCCGACATGTGGATCAGACCCTCGGCGCCCGACTCGAGCTTGGCGAACGCGCCGTACTCGACCACCCGCGTGATCGTGGCGGGCACGATCTGGCCGACCTCGATGCCGGCGTACGGGTCGGGCGAGGTGCGTCGCAGCGACAGCGACACGCGCTTCTTGGACCGGTTGACGTCGAGCACCTCGACGGTGACCTGGTCGCCGACGGACACGACGTCGGCGGGCTCGCCGAAGCGCTGCCACGACAGCTCGGAGCGGTGCACCAGGCCCCGGAGACCGCCCAGGTCCACCACCGCGCCGTAGTCGGCCACCGACACGACCCGACCCTTGACCTTTGACCCCACCTCGAGCGAGCTCCAGCGCTCCTTCTCGTCCTTGCGCCGCTGGCGACGCTGCAGGTCGCGACGCGAGACGACCAGCCGGTCCTTGGCGCGGTCGGCCTCGGTGACCAGCACCTCGATCTCGCGCCCGACGAGGGCGGACGGGTCCGCCACCCGCACCTTCACCGGCGCGGCCGCCTCGGTGCTCGGTTCCGCGGGGGGCGCCTCGGTCTCGCCATCGACGTCGGTCGGGGTCGTGTCGTCGGTCGGCTTCGTGTCGTCGGTCGGGGTCGTGTCGTCGCTCGAGGTCGTGTCGTCAGACGGCGCGGCGTCCTCGGCGGGTTCGGCGTCTGCTGCCGGCGCGGCGTGCTCCGCGGGCGCGGTCTCGGTCGGCGCCGGCTCGGCCGGTGCAGCCTCGGTCGGCGC
>JAEXGP010000285.1 GCA_023450775.1 Actinomycetes bacterium
CGCGGTCTGCGAGCATGGGCCCGTGACCGACGCCGCCGAGGCCGCGGCGGTCCCCATCTCGGTCTGCGGGGCGCTGCTGCGCCGGGACGAGGTGGTGCTGGCGGCCGTGACCGGCCAGATGCTGGGCCACCCTGCGGTCGTCGTCCTCACCAACCTGCGGGTCCTGGTGGTCAACGGCCGGCGCTGGCAGCCGATCGTGGACATCTTCGACCTGACCCCCGACCTGGTGGTCCGCGGCCGGCACGACCGCGACATCGCGTCGCTCACGTTCTCCGAGGGCGCGCAGCTGTCCACGGTCGACGCCATCACGGAGGTCGCGCTGGCCGTCGAGCTGGCCGAGCGCATCCGCAGCGACTGAGCCCCTCCAGCCGCCGGGGAGCTCAACTTGTGGCGCGCGGCGCCTCTGCTACCATCGGCGGTCCTTGCGGACGTAGCTCAGTTGGTAGAGCGCAACCTTGCCAAGGTTGAGGTCGCCGGTTCGAGGCCGGTCGTCCGCTCCAGATCGGAACCCCTGCCCCCGGCAGGGGTTCCGTCGCGTCCGGGCCCTGTAGCCAGAGCGCTGTCCCACCGGGAGCACCCGAACGGGTGCGTCCAGTGGGACAGAGCGGCGTCGTACGGGATCGGTCGACGGTCGCACTAGGGTGGTGGGCCGCTGGCGACGTGGCCGAGTGGTGAGGCAGAGGCCTGCAAAGCCTTGTACAGGGGTTCGATTCCCCTCGTCGCCTCCGAGCACCGCCCGACGGCGGAGGCCTCCGTGCCCCGCCGTCGGGCGGTCACAGCGTTCCTGGGGTCACTGTTGCGGCCGCTGTTCACCTCGGTCGGGGGCATCGGTGTCAGCGCGGTCTGCGAGCATGGGCCCGTGACCGACGCCGCCAGCCCGCCCGTCGAGCTCCCCGAGCCGACCACGGACCCGTCCGATGCCGCCGGGCTGCCGTCGCTCGCCGCCGCCACGCTGGCGGAGCTGGCCGGCCCCGACGCCGTGCTGCGGGACGACCAGGCCCAGGCGATCGCCGCCCTGGTCGTCGACCGGTCCCGCGTGCTGCTCGTCCAGGCCACGGGCTGGGGCAAGTCCGCCGTCTACTGGATCGCCACGCGGCTGCTCCGCGGCCAGGGCGCGGGGCCCACGCTGGTGGTGTCGCCGCTGCTGGCGCTCATGCGCAACCAGGTGGCGGCCGCCGAGCGCGCGGGGATCCGGGCCGAGACGATCAACTCGGCCAACCTCGACGAGTGGTCCGAGATCGAGGCGCGCATCGACGCGGACGAGGTCGACGTCCTGCTCATCTCTCCCGAACGCCTGAACAACCCTCGGTTCCGGCGCGAGGTGCTCGGGCCGCTCACCGCCCGCATCGGCCTGCTCGTGGTCGACGAGGCGCACTGCATCTCGGACTGGGGCCACGACTTCCGGCCCGACTACCGGCGGATCGCGGACGTCCTGTCGTCGCTGCCCGACGGGGTGCCGGTCCTCGCCGCCACCGCCACTGCCAACGACCGCGTGACCCACGACGTGGCCGAGCAGATCGGCGCCGAGGCGCACACGTTCCGGGGTTCGCTCGACCGGCCGTCGCTGCGGCTCGGCGCCACCAGCTTCGCCACGGCGGGGGAGCGCCTGGCCTGGCTGGCCGGGTGGATCAAGGGCCGTCAGGGCCCCGGGATCGTGTACTGCCTGACGGTGTCCGAGGTCGACCGGACGGCGTCGTTCCTGGCCTCGGCGGGCGTCTCGGTCGCGGCGTACACGGGCGCCACGGACCCGGCCGCGCGCGCCGCCATCGAGGACGACCTCGACCACGGCCGCCTGGGTTGCGTGGTGGCGACCTCGGCGCTCGGCATGGGCTACGACAACGCGCACCTCAGCTACGTGGTGCACATCGGCTCCCCGTCGTCGCCGGTGTCGTACTACCAGCAGGTGGGTCGCGCCGGCCGCGGCACCGCCTCGGCCGACGTCGTGCTGGTGCCCACACCCACCGACGGCGACGTGTGGGCGTACTTCGACGCAACGGCCATGCCGCCCAAGCACACGGTCGACGAGGTGCTGCGGGTGCTCGAGCGGTCCGGTCCGTGTTCGGTGGCGGATCTGGAGGGTGCGGTGAACCTGCGGCGCGGCCGGCTGGAGGTGCTGCTCAAGGTGCTCGACGTGGAGGGGGCGGTCGACCGGGACGGCTCGCAGTGGTTCCGGACCGACCGGCCCTGGGAGTACGACCAGGAGCGCCACCACCGCCTGGCCGAGGCCCGCCGTGCCGAGCAGCGGGCCATGCGCGCCTACGCCTCCGGTTCGGGGTGCCGGCTGCGGTTCCTCCGCGAGGCGCTGGACGATCCGGGCGCTGCCGACTGCGGACGCTGCGACAACTGCACGGGCGTGCCGGTGGACACCGCGGTCGACGCCGACCTGCAGGCGTCCGCCCAGCAGCACCTGCGCAGCGCGGTCGTGCGGATCGAGCCGCGCAAGCAGTGGCCGCGGGGCATGGAGGGTCGCAAGGGTCGGATCCCCGAGGAGCTGCGCCCCGAGGAGGGCCGCGCTCTGGCGTTCGGCACGGACCCGGGCTGGGCCGAGGTGCTCGGCCCGCTGTTCCAGGCGCCCGACGCCGAGCCCGACGACGCGCTGCTCCGCGGCGTGGCCGCGGCGCTCAAGGCGTGGGACTGGGGACGCCGGCCCACATGGGTCACGTGGGTGCCCAGCCGCACGCGCCCGCTGCTCGTCGGGGGCCTGGCCCGCCGGCTCTCCGAGGTCGGCAAGCTGGAGCTGGTCGACGCGGTCCGGCGCACCCGCACCGACGCGCCGCCGCAGGACCGCATGGAGAACTCGGTCAACCAGGCCGCCAACGTGCTCGACGCGTTCTCGTTCTCGTCCGAGCTGCCCGCCGGTCCCGGCCTGGTCGTCGACGACTCGCTGCGCTCTGGGTGGACCATGACCGTGGTGGCCGAGGGCCTGCGGAACGCGGGAGCGGGCCTGATCCTTCCGTTCGTCCTCTGGCGTCGACCCTGAGCGGGCGCCGGGGCGGACCCGGGGGCGGATCGGATCGCGGGCGTCGCCCTGGCAAGCTGGTGCGGTGAGCGACCAGCCCCTCGACCCCCAGGCCGCCCCCACGCCCGCGCCGGTGGGTGCCGCGTCGTGGGCCCCGCCCTCGGGGACCGGTCCGGGCACCGCACCCGCCGCACCGGCTTCGTCGTGGCA
>JAEXGP010000415.1 GCA_023450775.1 Actinomycetes bacterium
TCTGACGGGTCCCGCCCGACAGGTCCCGGGTCACCGTCCGCTCGTGCAGCGGATAGTCGAACTCGGCAAGGATCGCCCGCCCCCGATCCAGCGACTCGGCCCGCCCGATGTCCGCTCCCCGGCCGAACATCACCAGGTGGTCCTCGGCGGTCAGCAGCTCGAACAGGCCCGGGATCTGCGGGCAGTAGCCGATGCGCCCGTCGACGGACACGGTGCCCGCATCGGCTCGCTCCAGCCCGGCGCAGATGCGCATGAGCGTGGACTTGCCCGCACCGTTCTCGCCCGTGAGCGCCACCACCTCGCCCCGGGCGACGGTCAGGTCCACCCCGTCGAGGATCGTGGTCCGTCCGAAGCGCTTGCAGACGCCGGCGACCACGAGTGCTCCCACCGGAACATCGTCCTCCCGGACGTCGCGCTGCACCAGCGCGACCTGGGATCGCCGTGATCAGCTCTGGGCGGCCGGCCAGCGATCCTCGCCGCCCTCCGGCAGCGTCAACAGCAGCCACCTCAGCAGCGGCCGGCCGGAGGGCCAGTCCTCGCTCGCCTCACCCGACGACTCGTCCCAACGCTGCGCCGCGGCGTCGAGGAACGCGCGGGCATCGGCCGCATCGACGGCCACCAACTCCAACGGCTCGTCGGCCTCGGTAGCGACCGCGCCCGACATCGCGGCGAGGTCCACAGGTGCCAGCAGCGCGTCCTCCACCACCGCATTCGGCTGACCCACGACGTTGGCGATGAACGTCATCTCCTGACCGTGCGGCCACGTGGCGACCACGAACACGTCCGTCTCGTCGTCGTCGGCGAACTCGGTGGCCTCGTCGCGGTTGACCCACACGCCGGTGACACGGACATCCCCGATCCGTGCGATCCAGTCGGGCAGTCCCGGCGTGCTGCGCCCGGCCAGCTCGGCGTCCATCCTCGTCCGCCAGTCGTCGGGGGCGAACGGTCGCAGCGCGTGCAGGAGCGCCGTCGTCTCCGGACGAACGGTGCCCGTGAACAGCTCGACCACCGATGACCAGGTGATGTCCTCGTCCGCCGAGTCGTCGGCCGCGTCCGCGAGCGTCGATGTCAGCACCAGCAGTTCGACGGGGTGACCGCTCGCGATCGCGTCGCCCGCGACGCCGATCGCTCCGGGCACGCCTTCGACGACGTCGTCGTCGAGATCGTCGTCCCACGGGCCGCTCAGCGGACCATCCACGAAGCTGCCGAACGGCGTCGGGGCCGACGAGCCGCCGTCCGGGGCCGGGCGACGCGTCGACCCGGTCCCCTTCGGCGTGACGCGACCACCCTTGCGCTTCTTCGGTCGACTCATGGCCGGCACGCTACGGCAGCGCCGCCCCTGCGCCTCCGCCGTCCACGCCCTCCAGTGGCCTCAGCGCGCGGCGTCGTAGGCACGTCGGACCGTGGCGGGGATGCGACCCTTCGACGACACCTCGAGACCGTTGGCCTTCGCCCACTCACGGATCTCGGATGCGGTCGGTTCCGCGGGCGGCAGTGGTCCGCCGGCCGGGAGCTCCGCCAGACGGTCCGCTCCCGGCTCGTCCTCGGCGTCATGCGCGAGCGCCGCTCCGAGGAACCGGTAGGTCCACTCCTGGGCGAGCGCTCGGGTTTCGCAGAACACGATCGGTACCCGTGGGAACCGCACCTGTGCCTCGGCCAGGCCCTCTGCCAGCACGCCGGGGGCGACGAACTTCGACCTGAACACCGCCGAGTAGCGATCCTCGACCACCAGCGCCGCTCGGGGAAGCTCATCGAGCGCCGCGAGCAGGTAGCGCAGCTTCCCGGTGGTCAGGGTGGACGACAGGTCCTCGAGGCTCTTCCGCTCCACCGCAGCGACGATCCGGCCGTCGCGCTCGACGGCGTAGTCACCTGCGTGCAGCGCCTGGCGACGGGTCGTCGCCTGCTGCGCAGAGAACTTCCACCCGTACCGCTCGTGGCTGTCCACGAGGATCTCGAGCACCTGCCCCGACGCCCGGCGGGTCGGCGTGCTCACCGCCGGACGGGCCTGACGGGCGGTACGGGCGCTCTGCCAGAAGATCACCTCCCGACCGCGGGACCGGGCGAACACGAACTGCGAGCGGTTCTCCCTGCCCCGGTCCAGCACCAGGTCGATCGCGGCACCCCGACGCACGCACGATCGCACCGGGACGCGCTCGACCACCTCGGCCGAGTCATCCCAGTCCGACGACGGATGGCAGTAGACCTTGGCGGTCCGAGGCCACGTGTCGCGCACCTTGAGCACCACGCCGTCCGACCCCAGGGGCAACCGCACGAGGTACGGCAACGTCGAGTCCGGGTCCGGGTTCCGGGCGATGACGAAGTCCTCCATCGGGTGACATCATCGCCGCTCGGCGCACCGTTTCGGTTGTCTCGACGCCGAGACGTGCCCGGCCCTGTGGAGCGAGTCCGGTCGCTCACCACCGATGCACCGGTCGGGACTGCGTGAGTCGGCGTCGGTCAGCGACGGCAACTCACGCAGGAACGGGACGGAAGAGGAGCGCTCAGGTGCAGCGGTCGACGTGCTCGGTCACCAGCGAGGCGACCAGGTCCGGGGCCGTCAGCGGCAGCCAGTGGCCGCCGTCGACCGGCGTGACGACGACCTCGTCGGGGATCCACGTCGTGCACGTCGCCAGCGCCGGGCTCACGTACCGGTCGCCGCGGGGCACCACGATCTGCACCGGCACGGTCGTGCTCACCACCTCCGGTCCGGTCATCGCCCGCAGCACGTTGGCCCGGTAGAGGTTCACGCCGTTGGCCCCGTTCGACTGCACACGCTCGACGGCGTCGTCCTCGGGCAGCAGCTCGACGGGCACGCCCTCGGAGCGCTCCAGGACCCTCGGCCACGCCCGTCGGGAGAACCCGGAGCGCCAGAACGCCGGCGCCAGCCACGGCAGCTGGAACACGCCGACGTACCAGGACTTCGCAGCCTGGTGTGCGAGCGCCGGCAGCGACGGCGCCTGTCGACCGTGACCGGTCTCGCGACGGAAGAACGACCCGACCGCGTCGAGGTGCGGTCCCGAGATCGAGGTGTAGGTGCCGAAGCGCTCGCCGAGCTCCTCCTGGCAGACGAAGTGCCAGCCCTGGATCGAGCCCCAATCGTGACCGACCAGGTGCACCGGCCGGCCGTCGGGCACGGTCGCGTCGAGCACCGCCGCCACGTCCTCGGCGAGCAGCGACAGCCGGTAGCCGTCGACATCGCCGGGCACCGCGGAGTCGCCGGCGCCGCGCACGTCGTAGGTCACCACGTGGAACCGCTCGGCCAGGCGGTCGGCCACCGGATCCCACACCGCGTGGTCGTCGGGGTAGCCGTGCACCGCGAGCACGGTCTCGGACGCACCCACATTGCGCTCGTACACGACGATGTCGAGCCCGCCACCACCGGCGACCGTCCGGCGCCGCACCCCGTCGTGCTCCATCCCGCCATTCGAGCAGGTCGCACGCGCCGCCGACGCCGGACGCACCCCGGTCGAGCCCCGTCCGGGTGCGAGACTGCGCGCGGAGGTGTCATGCAGCCGTCGAGCGATCCGCATCGGTGGAACGACATCTGGGAGTGGGTGCGTGATCCCGGGCCCAAGCGCGGGTGGATCATCGACGCCAACGACGGGATCATCGCCACCGCCGGCATCCTGCAGGGCTTCGCCGGCGCCGGTGCCGGCGACCGCCTGCTCATGTTCACCGCCACCGCGGCCACGATCGCCGGCGGCCTGAGCACGGGCGGCGCCAAGTGGGCCGAGGACGCGTCGGAGCGGGAGGCCCAGGTGCGGATCGCGGACGCCGAGCGGTCGGATCTGGAGCGCGACCTCGAGGCCGAGATCGACGAGCTCGCCGAGCACTGGACGGCCCGTGGTCTGGAGCCGGAGCTCGCCCGGACCGTCGCCGAGCAGCTGACCGAGCACGACGCGCTCGCGGCGCAGCTGGAGTCGGAGTACGGGTTCGACGAGCCGATGCCCGCGGCGGTGCCCGTGCTGTCCGGCGCCGCGACCTGCCTCGCGTTCGTCGCCGGTGCGCTGATCCCGCTGCTGATCACCTACTTCGCGCCGGTGAACATCGAGACGTGGGCGATCATCGTCGCCGTCGTCATCGCGCTCACGTTGACCTCGATCGTCTCGGCCCGCGCCGCCCACCTGTCGCCGCTGCGCACGCTGGGCCGCAGCCTGGTGGTAGGCGGCCTCACCCTGCTCGTCAGCTACATCGCCGGCGAGCTCCTCCTGGGCTGATGACCCGGCCGACCGCGTTCGCTCAGCGGTACGGCTCCCAGCGGAACCGCTTGAGCGAGATGATCACGCCGGCGATTCCCCACGCGATCATCACCGCCAGGTCGCTGAAGCGGACGCCGGTGCCCGACACGAACGGGTCGAACACCGCCACCATCGACGTGATCAGGTGCCGCACCGGGAACACCGCGGCGATGCGCCCGAGCAGCGAGTCGTTCGCGACCTCGCCGAACGTGCCCGAGATGAACAGCAGCGGGAAGAGGATGAAGTTGATGATCGCCGGCGCCGCGTCCTCGTTGGGCACGAACGTCGACACGGCCACGCCGAGGGCACTGAAGCAGAACGCGGCGGTGACCGTCACCACCAAGAGGGCGAGGTACCGGCCGGGCCACGTCACTCCGTAGAACAGCAGCCCGAGCGCGATCACCAGCCCGGTCAGGATCGCGGCCACCACGACGACGTTGCCGAACACGCCGCCCAGGTAGAGGCCCGGCGACAGCGGCGTGCCTCGCATTCGCTTGAGCAGGCCCCGCTCCCGACGGTTGCAGATCGTGAACGCGAGATTCGTGTAGCAGGCCGAGATCAGCCCGAACGACACGATCGCCGGCACGTAGTACTGCGCGAACCGCACCTCGCCGCCGTCGAGCGACACCCGATTGTTGCCGTTGAGCGCCACGAAGATCACGAGGAACAGCAGCGGGAACGCGAACGTGAACGCCGCGGCCGCGGGGTTGCGCCAGTACGACTTCTGCTCCCAGCCCACCTGGCGGCCGAACATCGTGAGCGCGGAGGTCATCGTGCGTCCTCGGGCTCGCTCGCGGTGAGCGCCAGGTAGACGTCCTCGAGCGACGGCCGGGTGACGGTCAGGCCGTCGAGCTCGAACGGGTCGGGGCGGTCCTGCGCCCACGAGGTCAGGCGGTGCAGCACCTCGGTGGGCTCGGACGTGGTGAACCCGACCATGCCGTCGTCGGACCGCGCCTCGACGGGGACCGGCAGGTCGGCCGGAGCGACGCCGCGTGGCAGGCGGAACTCGACCGTGACGTCGGCCTCGGCACGCCCGCCGATCGACTGCGGCGTGCCCTCGGCGACGATCCGGCCGTCGGCGATCACGACCACCCGATCGGCCAGCGCCTGCGCCTCGTCCATGTAGTGCGTGGTGAGGAGAACGGTCTTGCCGAGGTCGCCGAGGTTGCGCACGATCTCCCACGCCTGGCGCCGGGCCGACGGGTCGAACCCGGTCGTCGGCTCGTCCAGGAAGAGGAGCTCGGGGTCGCCGATCAGGCCGAGCGCCACGTCGAGCCGCCGCTGCTGGCCGCCCGACAATGTCTTGACCCGTGCGTTCGCCTTCTCGTCCAGGCCGACCAACGAGACGACCTCGGCCACGTCACGGGGATGGCGGTAGTACTCCGAGTGCTTCCGCAGCACCTCCGACACCGTGAGGAACGGGTCGACGCCGACCTCCTGCAGCACGATGCCGATCCGCTGCCGCAGCTCGGTGCCGCCGTGGGCGGGGTCCATGCCGAGGACGCTGACGTCGCCGGCGTCGCGGGTGAGATAGCCCTCGAGGATCTCGACGGTGGTCGTCTTGCCGGCGCCGTTCGGTCCGAGCACGGCGACGATCTCGCCCTCGTCGACCGAGAAGCTCAGACCCTTGACCGCCTGGACGTCGCCGTAGGACTTCCGAAGGCCCTCGACCTCGATCACCGACACCCTGATGCACCTCCCGGACGTCAGGTGGCCCCGACGCGAGCGGTGCCGGCGACGACGTTACGCCCGAGGCCGTCGTGAGGACCGGCCGCGTTGCCGAGCTCTGCCCGACCGGCGACATCGAGCGCGGGGGTCACCCGACCGATCTTGTGCGCGAGACGCCCGTGGCGGGCCGCTCTCGCACAAGATCCGCGGACCGAGGCGGCTCCCAATCAGGAGACAGTCGGCACCGCTCCCCAGTGCTCAGGGTCCCAGTGCAACCGCCACGTCGAGCTCCGCCCTTCTGGTGGCGCCATCGCGAGCGTGTATGCCTTGGTCTTCCTCGCACCGGCAGCGTCCTCGCAATCGACGTGCACATCGATGTGATCGAAGCCCTTGACCGACTGCGGAGCGGACAGATGCCGAACCGTGACCCGAGCGCAGTCCTTCCACGCTCGCACGACGGCCTCGACGCCACCGGACCGTTCGAGGAACTGTGGGGTCACGACCTCGGAGAGGTCAGAGCTGACGGGTGCCAGGTCAGCCGGTGCGCCGGTGAGATCGTCGAGGATGCCGAAGTAGCGATCGAGAGCCGCTCGGCTCCCGAACTCCTCGTCTGTCGCCAGCAGTGGAAAGCAACGATTGGGACCGATCCACTTCCCCGACGGACGCAGGATGAAGTCCGAGAAGTAGGAGTCCATGTCGGGAGATCGGTACGGCTGATCCCCGCCGTCGACCCGCATCTCCCGGCGGAGGTCGCACACCTTGGCCAACGATGCCGGCGGGTTCGGATCGTCGAGCCGGTCGACCTCTTCGGCGGTGAAGGGGGTGGACACCATCAGCGTCGAACCGCTCGACCGGAAGGCCGCGCCGTCACAGAACTCGAAGTCGATCCCGTTCTCCTCCGCCACCCGCTGAACGATCCATTCCTCGGGAGCGACGGTCGAGGATTCGACCTGGACCCACTCGAGGCCGCCGGGATCCAGCGGAAGCTCGCAACGCTCCAGAACTGCGCCCGCGACGTTGGAACCCACCGACGTCGTGGTGGTCGTGGACGTGGAGCTACTGGTTGTGGAGCTAGTCGTCGTGGTCGACGTCGTCGCCGGCGCTTCGGACCCGCCGACCGCGTTCCAGGCGAGGCCTCCGACCAGGGCGAGCACCCCGACGATCACGCCGGCGATGATCTTCGCCGATTCCTGTCCGAGCTCGTCGGCCACCCGGCCGACGAGTCCCGGCCGGTCGCGATCCCGGTCCGACAATGGGCGCATCGCCGCCTCCCTCTCCCGGGGGGAAACGCTAACGGCGAGCCTCGGCCGCAGCGCGGACCACAGGGCGCGAGCCGACTCGACACACCGATCTCAGGCACCACGCCCTGCTCGCGCGAGGAGAGGGACGGCGGGTAGCAGCCGCCGTTCTTGTGCGAGAGGCGCCCGTCACGGGTCGATCTCGCACAATAACGGCATCGGTGAGATCAGGACGTCGAGCCGATCACCACCGGCGTCGCGTGCTTGGCGAAGCACTGCGCCTGGAACTGCTTCGACGCCGGCGAGTCCCAGGAGTCGAACGGGATCGGAGCCGGCGGGTTCACCTGGGTGCTCAAGACGTCCTCCGGATCCTTGGCGCACACCCACCTCGGCCCCGGCGGCGTGACGCTGTCGATGAACAGCGTGACCTCGCCGAACGCCGTCGGCGGCACGGTGGCCGCGACATGGTTCATGCCCGGGAGGTGCGAGCTGTGGTCCTTGCCCTCGATCGCCGCGACCTGGAACG
>JAEXGP010000292.1 GCA_023450775.1 Actinomycetes bacterium
CCTGGGGGGGCGCGGCCGTGTAGCCGCTCCGCCCCTGGCCGACGCACCGCCACCGGCCGAGACCACCCGAGCGCAAACGAGGAGCACCACAACCGATGGCCAGGACGCAGCGCGCCGGGACGGCGCCGCCGACCGCCGACAGCCACGACCTGATCCGCGTCCGCGGGGCACGGGTCAACAACCTCAAGGACGTCAGCATCGAGCTGCCGAAACGCCGCCTGACCGTCTTCACCGGCGTGTCGGGCTCGGGCAAGAGCTCGCTGGTGTTCGGCACGATCGCCGCCGAGTCGCAGCGGCTGATCAACGAGACCTACAGCGCGTTCGTCCAGGGCTTCATGCCCACGGTCGCCCGGCCCGAGGTCGACGTGCTCGAGGGGCTGACGACGGCGATCATCGTCGACCAGCAGCGGATGGGCGCCGACCCGCGCTCCACCGTCGGCACCGCCACCGACGCCAACGCCATGCTGCGCATCCTGTTCAGCCGGCTCGGCCAGCCGCACATCGGCTCCCCGCAGGCGTTCTCGTTCAACGTCGCGTCCATGTCCGGATCCGGTGCCGTCACGGTCGAGAAGGGCGGCGCGAAGCAGCGTGAGAAGCGCAGCTTCAGCATCGTCGGCGGCATGTGCCCCCGATGCGAGGGTCGGGGCGCCATCAACGACATCGACCTCACGCAGCTCTACGACGACACCAAGTCGCTCAACGAGGGCGCGCTCACGATCCCCGGCTACTCCATGGACGGCTGGTACGGCCGGATCTTCCGTGGGTGCGGCTACTTCGATCCCGACAAGCCGATCCGCAAGTACACCAAGAAGGAGCTGCAGGACCTCCTGTACCGGGAGCCCACCAAGATCAAGGTCGAGGGGATCAACCTCACCTACGCCGGGCTGATCCCGACCATGCAGAAGTCGTTCCTGTCCAAGGACGTCGACGCGCTCCAGCCGCACATCCGTGCCTTCGTGGAGCGCGCGGTCACGTTCACGCCGTGCCCCGACTGCGGCGGCACCCGGCTGAGCGACCTGGCGCGCTCGTCCAAGATCGAGGGCCGCAACATCGCGGACCTGTGCGCCATGCAGATCAGCGACCTGGCCGAGTGGGTGCGGCAGCTGGACGAGCCGTCCGTGGCGCCGCTCCTCGAGGCGCTGCGTGACACGCTCGACTCGTTCGTCGAGATCGGCCTGGGCTACCTGTCGCTCGACCGGCCCGCCGGCACGCTGTCGGGCGGCGAGGCGCAGCGGGTCAAGATGATCCGCCACCTGGGCTCGTCGCTCACCGACGTCACCTACGTGTTCGACGAGCCGAGCGTCGGCCTGCACCCGCACGACATCCAGCGGATGAACGAGCTGCTCGTACAGCTCCGGGACAAGGGCAACACGGTGCTCGTGGTCGAGCACAAGCCCGAGATGATCGAGATCGCCGACCACGTCGTCGACCTGGGTCCGGGGGCGGGTTCGGCCGGCGGCGAGATCGTGTACGAGGGGACGCTGGACGGGCTGCGCGGGAGCGGGAGCCTCACCGGGCGGCACCTGGACGACCGCGCGTCGCTGAAGGCCGAGGTGCGCACCCCCACCGGTGCGATCGCGGTCCGCGGCGCCAGCACGAACAACCTCCACGACGTCGACGTGGACGTCCCCCTCGGCGTCCTCGTCGTGGTGACGGGGGTGGCCGGATCCGGCAAGAGCTCGCTGATCGGGGGCTCGGTGGCGGAGCTCGACGACGTGGTCGTGGTGGACCAGTCGCCGATCGGCGGCTCCCGTCGCAGCAACCCCGCCACCTACACCAAGCTGCTCGACCCGATCCGCAAGGCGTTCGCCAAGGCCAACGGCGTGAAGCCCGCGCTGTTCAGCGCCAACTCCGAGGGCGCGTGCCCCAACTGCAACGGTGCCGGCGTGGTCTACATGGACCTCGGGATGATGGCCGGGACCGCCACGCTCTGCGAGGTGTGCGAGGGCCGGCGGTTCGACGCCTCCGTGCTCGAGTACACCTTCGGCGGCCGGGACATCAGCGAGGTGCTCGCCATGTCGGTCGACGAGGCGCTCGGCTTCTTCGCCGAGGGCGACGCGGCCACGCCGGCCGCGCACCGCATCCTGGAGCGGCTCCACGACGTGGGCCTCGGCTACCTGACGATCGGCCAGCCGCTCACCACGCTGTCGGGCGGTGAGCGTCAGCGGCTCAAGCTGGCCACGCAGATGGCGGACAAGGGCGGCGTCTACGTGCTCGACGAGCCGACCACCGGACTGCACCTGGCCGACGTGGAGCAGCTGCTCGGCCTGCTGGACCGCCTCGTCGACTCGGGCAAGTCGGTCATCGTGATCGAGCACCACCAGGCGGTGATGGCGCACGCGGACTGGATCATCGACCTCGGTCCGGGCGCCGGCCACGACGGTGGCCGCGTCGTGTTCGAGGGCACCCCGGCCGACCTGGTCGCCGCCCGCTCGACGCTGACCGGCGAGCACCTCGCCGACTACGTCGCCAGCTGACGGCCCCTCCGCAGTTTCGTCATGCAGAGCGGTGCCGATCGACCCCTCCGTGCATGACAGAGCGGTGGGGGGCCGATCGACCCGGACGCGTGCCAACAAACATGCATGCATGTAGGTAACTGTGTACGGTGGTCGCCGTGACGCGACGGACCCAGGCCGAGCGGTCGGCGGCGACCCAGCAGCTGCTGGTCGACGCCGCGATCGAGCTGCTGGTGGAGCGCGGCTGGGCGGCGACCACCGCGGTGGCGGTCTGCGAGCGTGCCGGCTGCACCCGCGGCGCGCTGCTGCACCACTTCCCGAACCTCTCCGCGCTGCTCGCCCACGCCCTCGAGTCGCTCTACGACGACTTCGCGGCGAAGGCGCATCTCCCCGCCACGTCGGTGCGCGGCATCGTCGACGACATCTGGCGAGCGGCGGGCGACCCGCGGTTCAAGGCGGTGCTCGAAGCCTGGTCGGCCGCGGCCAACGATCCCGAGCTGGCGGAGGAGATCGCACCCGCCGTCGGGCGGTTCGCCGCGCTCGTGTCGCCGTCGGGTCGTGCGCCGGGCAGCCCGGTCGCCGACGACGACGCACGGGCGTTCGTGCTCACGGCGCGCGAGGCGCTGCTCGGGCTCGCGCTCGGTCGTGCCTACGGCGGCGGGCGGGCACTCGACCACGAGCACGTGGTGCTCGATCGGCTCCGCGCCGAGGCGGACCGCATCGACGGCCGGTCGACGGCCGACGCAGGGGAGGGACGACCGTGACGTCGACCGACGCGACGCCGCGCACCGGGTACTCCGTGTGCTCGATCTGCGACATCGGGTGCCAGGTCCGCACCGAGGCGGTGGACGGACGCGTCCGCCGGATCCTGCCCCACGACCACCCGTTCCTGGCCCCGAACATCTGCTTCAAGGGCACTGCAGCGCCGCAGATCCACAACCATCCCGACCGGCTGCGGACGCCGCTCAAGCGGGTGGGGGAGCGCGGCGAGGACCGGTGGGAGGAGATCACGCACGAGCAGGCGATCGCCGAGATCGCCGATCGCCTGACGGCGACGATCGATCGGTACGGACCCGAGTCCTGGGCGGTGTCGACCTCGGGGTGGAACACCCAGACCGCCCACGGCCTGGACCGGCGGCTGATGAACCTGGTCGGCTCGCCCAACTGGATCAGCGGCGTGGCGATGTGCGCGGGCAACACCGCCGCGGTCAACCGGCTGACCTACGGCTGGTTCCCGTTCCCGGACCTGATGTCCACGAACTGCATCGTGCTGTTCGGCCACAACCCGCGGCGGCACTCGTGGACGCCCATCCACCACCTGATCGAGCTCGCCCGGGCCCGCGGCGCGAAGGTGATCGTGGCCGACCCGAGGATCTCCGAGCAGGCCGAGCGCGCGGACCTGCACCTGCGCCTGCGGGCGGGCACGGACGCCGCCATGTGCCTGGGTTGGCTCAAGGTGATCCTGGACGAGGGGTTGTACGACCACGACTTCGTCCGCGAGTGGTGCGTCGGCTTCGACGAGCTCCGCGGGCGGGTCGACGACTACCCGCTGGAACGGGTCGAGGCGATCACCGGGGTGGACCGGCACCTGATCGCCGAGGCCGCCCGCACCTACGCCACCGCCGACGGCGCGGTCATCCCGTGGACGCCGGTCACGGACCAGCAGATCTGCTCCACCTCGGCCATCCGGCTCCACTCGATCCTGCGGGCGGTCACCGGCAACCTCGACGTGGTCGGCGGCGACCTGCTCCACGCGCCGCACCCGGGCTGGGTCCCCGAGTCCGAGCTGCAGCTGCACGACGCCCTCGCGCCCGAGCAGCGGGCCAAGCAGCTCGGCTACGACACCCACCCCGTGTACACCTACCGCACGGCCGAGCTGCTGCGCGGACCGCTCGAGCGGGTGTGGGGCGTCCCGTGGATGGACCAGGTCATGGGCTGCCACATGGCCAACCCGTCCGAGGTGTTCCGGGCCATGGACACGGGCGACCCGTACCCGGTGAGGGCCTGCTTCGTCATCGGCAACAACGCGCTCCTGTCGTACCCCAACCAGCACCAGGTCCACCGGGCGCTGCTGCGACAGGACCTCGTGGTCGTGCAGGACCTCTTCATGACGCCCACGGCGATGCTGGCCGACTACGTCCTGCCCGGTGACGTGTTCACCGAGCGGGCCCACGTCGCCGACACCTGGGGCTGGACGAGTCGGCTCACGCTGAGCGAGCAGGTGGTCGACCCCGGCGGCGAGGTGCGGTCGACCTTCGCCCTCTGGCGCGACCTCGCGCACGCCATGGGCCACGGCGAGCACTTCCCGTGGGACACGCTCGAGGACCTGCTCGACCATCGCCTCGCGCCGTCGGGCGTGACGTTCGCCGAGTTCGCGGCCACGCGGATCATGGACTCGCCGCCGCCGGCGTTCCGCAAGTACCGGCGGACCGGCTTCGCCACGCCGTCGGGCAAGGTCGAGCTCCGCTCGTCGATCCTCGAGTCGCTCGGCTTCGACCCGCTGCCGTACTTCCGCGAGGGCCCGGACGTGAGCGACGAGTACCCGTATCGCGTGTTCACCGGCGTGCGCGAGGACCCGTTCTTCCAGACGGGACAGCGCAACGTCGGCGTCCTCCGTCGCCGGTCGCCGGCGCCGAAGATCTTCGTGCACCCCGACGACGCCCGTCGCGACGGCCTGACCGACGGCGGTTGGGTCCGGCTGGAGACCGCCACCGGCTCGGTGGCGGCCAAGGTGGCGGTCCGGGACACGATGCTGCCGGGACACCTCCGTGTGCCGCACGGCTGGTGGTACCCGGAGCTGCGGGGCTCGTCCGAGCTCGCCGGCGCGTTCGTGTCGAGCGACGCGGTGCTCTGCCCCGACGACGACCACCACCTCGACCTGGAGCAGGGCACCCCGCACTTCAAGGGGTTCCCGGGCCGGCTCGTTCCGATCGACCCACCCGGCGGCATGTCGGCGATCACGCTGGAGGGATGAGGGTGACGTCGCGCAGCGAGCTCGAGCACCGGCGGCGAGAGGTCCAGGTGACCCTCATGGGTCGGGTGGCCGGCCGGACGTTCACACGGCGGACGACCGGGCTCGACGGCCTGGCCAAGAAGCTGATCGCCGGCCGGGCGCCGGCGGTCGAGCCGGATCCCGAGCTCGACCACCCCGATCCCGACTGGCAGGTCCCCGGTCCCTGAACGGCGCCGGCCCCGGCTTTCGTTACACCATTTCGACGCTGCAGCGTCGAAGAGGTGGAACAGAACGGGACGGGGCGGTCAGCTCACGGTCGCGTGGGGGTGGACGCCGGTGAGCTCCTCGGAGCGGGCCCACAGCAGCGCCTGCAGCGCCCGGTCCTGGGACCGCGCGCTCGACCGCACGACGATCGGATGGCCGCGGGTCTCGCACAGCCGGTCGGGGCCGTAGTACTGGCCGCCGGTCGCGGCCGGATCCGTGGCGGCGCGCAGCGTCGGGAGCGCGCCCATCGCCGCGCTCTGCGCCAGCGGTGCCATCCACCTGTGCATGAAGTCCGAGAACGGCACGTGGCGGGCGAGCTCGGTGTCCGAGCCGCCGGGGTGTGCCGCCAGCGAGCGCGTCGCCGCCCCCGCCGCGACGAGCCGCCGGTGGAGCTCGTAGGCGAACAGCAGGTTCGCCAGCTTGGAGCGCGTGTAGGCCGCGAAGCGGTTGTAGCGGCCGCGTGCGCTCACGTCCTCCAGGTCGAACGGGAACGGCGCCCAGTGGCCCAGGCTCCCCACGGTGACCACCCGGGACCCCTCGACCCCGACCATCCGGTCGAGCAGCAGACCCGTGAGCGCGAAGTGGCCCAGGTGGTTCGTGCCGAACTGCAGCTCGTAGCCGTCGGCCGTGAGCTCGCGCTCGGTGTACATCACGCCGGCGTTGTTGATCAGCAGGTCGATCCGGTCGTGGGAGGAGCGGATGGACTCGGCGCCGGCGCGCACCGACTCCAGCGAGGCCAGGTCCACCCTGGCGAGCTCCAGTCGGGCGTCGGGCACGGTCGCCGAGATGTCCTCGATCGCCGCCGCGCCGCGCTCGGGGCTGCGCACCGCCAGCACGACCGTGGCGCCGTGCGCCGCCAGCTGCCGGGCCGTCTCGAGTCCCAGTCCTGCGCTGGCGCCGGTCACGACCGCGACGCGACCGGTCTGGTCCCCGATGTCGTCCTCGTCCCAGCGTGCGCCCGTCATCGTCGCCTCCCGTCGCGCCCGGCCGACCAAGGCAAGCCCGTCGACCGCGCCGCAGCAACCCGTTCCGCGCCACCCGTCCCGGCCAGCGGTCGGCGCGTGCGGTCCGCCGACGCGGTCACGATGGAGAGACGTGGTGGAAATGGGCAGGAAACGTGGCACGGTCACACTCCGCCCGTGGTCCTGCGTGCACTCAGTGGATTTGCGGTCGGCGTCACGACGGCAGAGGCCACGGAGCTGAACGCCCGTCTCTCGGACGAGGGCGCCGATGTCGTCGTCGGAGCCGTCGTGGCGGGATCGCCCGGCGACCGGACCGCGCAGCGGGCCGACAGCGGGTCGGCGGAGCGGCTGGTGGCGGGCGTCGCCGACGGCGGCGTGGACGCAGTGATCTTCACCTCCGTGACCGCCTTCGACGCTTTCCTCGATCTGGCCGGCACAGGAGGCCGGCTCTCCCGGATCAGACGCAGGGTCGATGCCGGGGAGACCGTCGTGGCGTGCGCCGGTGACGTGACGGTGTCCCGCGCTCGTGCGGCGGGTTTCGATCGGTGTCTCCGATGCGCCGACGACCGGCCCTCCTCGCTCGTCGCGGCGCTGGTCGCGGAGTTCCACTCCCGGGCGATGACCGTCCGGCTCGGCGACGGGACGTGCCTGACGGTCCAGGGGAGCATCGTCATCGTGGACGGTGCTGCGCCGATCAGCTTGACCTCGCGTGAACGAGCGTTGCTGGAGGCCCTGGCTCGGCGTGCCGGTGCGGTCGTCGCCAAACGCACGCTGCTCGACGAGATCTGGGCGGGCGAATCGGATGGGCACGTGGTCGAGGTCACCGTCGCCAGGCTCCGCCGGCGGCTGGGGCGAGGAGGCGCGGCGATCGAGACGGTCCTCCGTCGCGGCTACCGGCTGGCGGGCTCAGTTCTCGTCGGCGACTGACCGCGCCGCTGGCTGAGCCCCCTCAGCCAGCGGCCGCGGCCGCTGCCGGTTCCTCGTCGTCCCGGGGCACGGCGTCGGGCAGCTCGCGGGTGGACATGAGCGAGAGCAGCGCGAGCACGGCGGTGGCGAGCAGACCCACCTTGAGCGCCCGCAGCTGCGCCTGCTCGTAGTCGTCGACGATCGCGGCGGCCGACGTCTCGTCGATGCCGGCCCCCCGGGCTGCGTCGGCGAGCTGGTCGCTCGCCACGAAGTCCACGCCGTCGCCGGCCGCGATGCTCACCTGCTGCGCGACCTCGGGAGCGATGCGCTCGTCCTCGGCGACGCGGTCGATGAACACGTTGGTCAACCCGGCCAGGACCAGCGCACCGATGAGCGCGACGCCGACCGACGACCCGAGCTGCTGTCCCGTGTACTGGAGCCCGCCGGCCTCGCCCCGGCCCGACGCGTCGACCGAGCTCTGCACCACGTTGCCGAGCTGCGACACGATCAGCCCCATGCCGATGCCGAGCAGGGCCATCGACACCGCGAAACCCAGGTCGCGGAGCTCCGGGTCGATCGTGGCCAGCAGCAGGAGGATCGCGGCGATCGACGTGAGCAGCCCGGTCCGGACGATCGTGCGCACCGGGAAGCGGGCCGACAGGCGGGACCCGACGGCGGACGTCGCGAACATCGTGATCGAGATCGGCAGCATGCGGATGCCGGTGTCGAGGGCGTCGAGTCCGATCACCAACTGGAGGTAGAGCGGCACCACGAAGAAGACGCCCATGAGCACCAGGTTCTGCGTGAACAGCCCGACGAGCCCGGCCCGCAGCGGTGGCACCGAGAACAGCCGGAGGTGGACCAGCGGGTCCTCGCCGTGGGCCTCGCGCCGGTGCGACCACGCCACGAACGCCCAGAGCAGCAGCGCCCCGCCGATCACGACGAACACGGCGAGCGAGAACCCGAACGGCTCGACCGGCGAGTCCTTGGGCGTCAGGAACCCCCAGGTGCTCGACTGCAGCACCCCGAGCACCATGGCGCCGATGCCCGCGGCCGACAGCACGGCGCCGACCACGTCCAGCTTGGGTGCCGGTCCGTCGCGCAGGGCGTCCGCGACCTTCGGCGTGAGCACCAGGATGAGCGCCACGAGCACGACCTCGCCGATGAACACCACCCGCCAGGTCAGCTCGGTGGTGGCCCAGCCGCCCAGGATCGGCCCGACGGCGATGCCGGCGCCGGCGACGCCGCCGATCACGGCGTAGGCGGCCTTGCGCTGCGCACCCTCGAAGTTGCCCGCGATGAGCGCGGCCATGGCCGGCAGCACGAGCGCCGCACCGATGCCCTCCAGGACCGACCAACCCAGCGCCAGGATCCCCACGGTCGGAGCGAGCGCGGTGGTGGTCGATCCCACCGCGTAGATCGCGAGTCCGATCACGAACGCCTTCCGGCGCCCGATGATGTCGCCGATCTTGCCGCCGGTCAGCATGAGCATGGCCATGACCAGGCAGTAGAGGGTGATGACCGCCTGGATCGTGGGCACCGTGGTGTCGAAGTCCTCGACCAGCTGGCTGATCGACACGTTCATGACGGACTGGTCGAGCACCATCACGAACTGGGCGGTCGCCAGCGCCACCAGCGCGGCCTTCTTCATCGTGTCCACCGATCTGCGCCGGCTCGGTTCCGTCGAGGGTGGCGCTGCGCCCCGATGGTGTGTGCTTGTCTACAACCTGAGCACCGGTGGGGCAGGCGCGCCTCACCCCGGCCGGCCAGGAGGACGCGATGCTGCGCAGGTGGGCCCCCGGCCTGGTGACGCTCCGCCACTACGAGCGCGCCTGGCTGCGGTTCGATCTCATCGCCGGCGTCGTCCTGGCCGCGATCCTGGTCCCCCAGGGCATGGCCTACGCCGAGCTCGCCGGTCTTCCGTCGGTGACCGGGCTCTACACGACGATCGCCTGTCTGGTCGCCTACGCGGTGTTCGGTCCGTCCAGGGTGCTGGTGCTCGGCCCCGACTCGTCGGTCTCGCCGCTGATCCTGGCCTCGATCACGCCGCTGATCGTGGTCGGCGACCCGGGCAGTGCGATCGCGCTGGCCGGCCTGCTCGCCGTGCTCGTGGGGCTGATCGAGATCGGCCTGGGGGTCGCCAAGCTCGGCTTCGTCGCGGACCTGCTCTCGAGCGAGGTGCGGGTCGGCTACCTCAACGGCCTGGCGATCACGATCATCGTCGGCCAGCTCCCCAAGCTGTTCGGGTTCTCGACCGACGCCGACGGCTTCATGGAGGAGGTGCGGGCGTTCGCCGACGGCCTCGGGAGCCGCAACACCACCACGCTCGTCACCGGCGTGGCGGTGCTGCTCGTCCTGCTCGTCCTGCCCCGGCTGACCTCCCGGATCCCGGCGGTGCTCGTCGCGGTCGTCGGCGTCACGATCGCCTCGGCGGTGCTCGACCTCGCCGCCGACGGCGTCGACACCGTCGGCACGCTGCCACAGGGCTTCCCCACGCCGTCGATCCCGTGGACCGATGCCTCCGACGTGGTGGCACTGGCCGTGGGCGCGGTCGGCATCACGCTCGTCTCGCTGACCGACACGATCGCGACGTCGTCGAGCTTCGCCGCCCGCCGCGGCGACGAGGTCGACGCGGACGCCGAGATGGTCGGGGTGGGGACCGCCAACGTCGCCGCCGGGCTGTTCCAGGGGTTCGCGGTGTCGGTGAGCGGATCCCGGACCGCCGTCGCCGACCAGTCCGGCGCCCGCACCCAGCTGACCGGCCTGGTCGGCGCCGCGCTCGTGGCGGTGCTCCTGCTGGTCTTCAACGGGCTGCTCGCCGACCTCCCGCAGACCGCGCTGGCCGCCGTGGTGATCGCCGCCGCGCTGTCGCTCATGGACGTGCCGGCGGTGGTGCGCTTCGCCCGCCTGCGCCGCTCCTCGTTGGTGATCAGCCTGGTCGCGAGCGCCGGGGTGATCTTCCTGGGCGTGCTGCAGGGCATCGTCGTGGCGATCGTGCTCGCCATCCTCCTGTTCTTCCGGCGCAACTGGTGGCCCCACGGCGCGGTGCTCGGCCGGGTCCCCGACGTCGGCGGCTGGCACAGCCTGTCGGTGTACCCCGCGGGTGAACAGGTCGACGGGATCGTCGTGTTCCGGTGGGAGGCCCCGCTGTTCTTCGCCAACGCCGGGCAGTTCCGGGACCAGGTGCGGACGCTCGTGCGCGAGCGCGAGCCCGACTTCGTGGTCCTGCAGTGCGAGGCGGTGACCGACATCGACGTGACCGCGGCCGAGGTGCTGAAGGACCTGGACGAGGAGCTCAACGCCAACGGCGTGCACCTGGCGTTCGTGGAGCTCCGCGACCGGCTGCGCGACCTGATCGTGCGCTACGAGCTGCAGACCACCCTGCAGTCCGAGCACTTCTTCCCCAGCGTCGACGTGGCCGTGCGCGAGCTCTCCGCAGAACGCTCGTGACGGCGAGCGCGGTCGGTCGACCCGGTCAGCCGAAGGCCCGCTGGTCGCGCTCGTTCTGGTCGGCGTAGCGCGACGCGAACTCGACGAGCGACGCGGTCATCGTGCGGCCCTTCCCGAGGTACGCGGCCAGGGCGACCGCGTCGCCCGTGCGGGCGTGCGCACGAGCCATGCAGCGACCGCACACCGCGGCGTACACGGCCATGGCGCTGGGCGGCATCTTCTCCAGGTCGGCCGAGCCCTTCCAGTCCCACAGCTGGCGGAAGTAGTAGTCCCGCGCCACGCCGTCGACGCCTTCGACCTGCTCCCAGCCCAGGAACACGTCGGGCGACGACTGGATGAGCCGCTGGCCCTCGACCACGCGCTGGCCGTGCTGGCCGAACCGGCTGCGCCCCAGGTACGGCTCGAGCACCGACGTCTGCGCCTCCTTGACCTGCAGGAACAGCGGGTCCCGGTCGTCGTCGCCGACGAGCAGCGCCACCCAGCACCGCGTGCCGACGCTGCCGACGCCGACCACCTTCCGGGCCAGGTCGACGAAGCGGTAGCGGTCGAGCAGCTGACGCCGGTCGAGCGGGAGCGTGCGCCGGTACATCCGGAGCGAGTGGTCGATGGTGCCGACCAGGCGAGTGGCCTCGGCCTCGCCGAGCAGCTCGCGCACCGGGACGAGCACCGGCGGGTCGCTGCGGAAGCGGGGCTCGCCGTCGGCGACCTGGACCAGGCGGTCGAAGGCCCGCAGCCGGTCCTTGCTGCGGGCCTTCTCGACGTTGCGCTGGAACCGGCGCGTGACCTCCTTGGACGCGCCGGCACCCCAGCGCTCGGCGATGTCCTCGACCGTCATCCGGTCGTACCAGACGTCCAGATGGCTCATGGCGGCGTACTCACGCATGGCGCCGACGTAGGACAGCACGGCCTCGGACACGATCAGCACGCGGTCGGGGTCGTCGAACTCGCGGTCCCGTGCCGCCACCTCGAAGCTGGCCACCAGGCGACGCAGGTCCCACTCGAACGGGCCGGGGTGGGTCTCGTCGAAGTCGTTCAGGTCGAACACCTGGGCGCGGTCCGGCGACGCGAAGATGCCGAAGTTGGCCAGGTGGGCGTCGCCGCACAGCTGCACGTCGAGCCCGGTGCGCTGCATGTCGGCCAGGTCGGCGGCGAACACCGCCGCGGCCCCGCGGAAGAACGTGAACGGCGTGGCCGCCATCCGCTCGTGGCGCAGCGGCACCAGGTCCTGGGCCCGCGACTCGTCCTGGGCGGCCAGGATCGCGTTGGGGTCGCGGTCGGGCGCCGGCTCCCAGTCGCCGAGCGACGCCCTCGGGACGGTCGAGCGCACCGCCCTGCCGGCGGCGGCCCGCTCCTCCGCGGTCCTGCGGCCGCCCGAACCGTCCTGACCCGTCGTGCCGTTGCTCGCCATCCGACCTCCTCCTGGCCGGGTGTCCCGGCCTGACCCAGCACAGCACCCACGGTGGTCCCGGTCCAGTGGGGATCCCGGCCGGGTGCGCTCAGTCGGCCGAGCGGGCGCGCCCGGTGCGGAGCCCGGTCGAGGGGCGTGGGATCCAGGCGCCGACGGCGCCCGACGCGAGTGCGGCGACGGCGACGTAGAGCCACAGCCGGTCGAACGCCTCGAGGCTCTCGGCGAGCGTGGTCGGCTCGCCGAGCACGACGACCAGGATGGCCACGCCGATCGCGCCGCCGACCTGGCGGGCCGTCTGGTTGACCGCGCTGCCGACCGCGTAGCGCTCGGGCGGGAGCGTGGACACGGCGGCCGCGCTGAGCACCGGGAACGTCAACCCGATGCCGAGCCCGGTGATCAGCGTGCCGGGCAGCCAGTCGGCCAGGTAGTCCGGCGTGGCGCCCACGAACGCGACGTACCAGAGCAGCCCGGCGGCGAAGCAGGCAGCGCCGCCGACGAGCAGGGGCCGGAACCCCACGCGGCCCGCCAGTCGACCGGCCGGACCCGCCACGATCGCCACCACGATCGGACCGGGCGTCACGGCCAGCCCTGCCCACATGATCGACCAGCCCCAGACGCCGGTGAGGAACAGGATGTTGCCGAGCAGCATGGCGAAGAAGCCGGTGGCGTAGACGAAGGTCGCGAGGTTGGCCACCACGAAGGACCGGTCGTGGAAGAGGGCCAGGTCGACCACCGGGTCGGGACGGCGCTCGGAGTGCACGACGAACCAGGTCGCGGCCACGATCGCGACGGCGAACGCCCCGATCGTGCGCGGGTCGGACCAGCCCCACTCCGAACCCTGCGAGATGGCGAGGACGAGCGAACCGACCGCGACCGTGATGAGCGCGACGCCGCCCACGTCGGTCCGCCCCGAGGACTCGTTCGCCCGGGACTCCGCGAGGACGCGGGATCCGAGCACGGCGACGAGCACGCCCACCGGGAGGTTCACCAGGAACGCCCACCGCCAGCCGCCGAGCGACACGATCGCGGCGCCGAGCGACGGACCGGTCGCCACGGCCAGCGCGCCGACGCCGCCCCACAGCGCCACGGTCTGGGTGCGGCGCTCGGGCGGGTACGCGCCGATGAGCAGCGCCAGTGACGCGGGCACCAGGAACGCGGCCCCGCCGCCCTGCAGCGCGCGGCTGACCACGAGCACGCCGACGTTCGGTGCCAGGCCGCACAGCAGCGAGCCGACCAGGAAGACCCCGAGCCCGGTGAGGAAGGTCCGGCGGCGGCCCAGGCGGTCGCCGGTGCGTCCGCCGGTCACCAGCAGTGCCCCGAACACGATCGTGTACGCGGTGATCACCCACGACAGCTGCGCCTGGCTCGCGTCGGGGTACGACGCCTCCAGGTCCGGGAAGGCCACGTTCACGATCGACAGGTCGAGCGCGGCCATGAAGGAGCCCAGCGCGGTCACCAGGAACACCGCCCGGCGGCCGGCCTCGGGCATGGGCGCCGCGGCGGAGGTGACCGGCGGGCTCTGGGTGCTCGGGACGCCGGGCGGGCTGATCGTGGTGGGGTCGGCGTCGTTCCTCATCGGTGGGGCCTCCTGGTCGGTCCGTCGGTGGGTAGCTTCATAGAACTGACTGGTCGTGGAACGGCCGTGGTCGGACCGGGGGCGAGCTCAGTCGCGGCCGGCCCGCGCCGGGTCCAGGCGGGTTCGGTCGAAGCCGTGCGGTGCGGCGCCGGGTCCGACCTCGGCCTCGACCTCGTGGACGTCCAGGCGCTCGCCGCAGTGCGAGCAGGTGGGCACCGCCTCGGTGACCTCGCCGCAGCGGCGGTGGCGGACCTGCAGCGGCGGGCCGTCGGGGGCGGCCCAGCGGTCGCCCCACTGGCGCATGGCGGTGACCACGTGCCAGAGGTCCCGACCCTTGTCGGTCAGCCGGTACTCGGACCGGGGCGGGTGGTCCTGGTAGGGGACCCGGACGAGCACGCCGTTGTCGACCAGGTGGATGAGGCGCTGGTTGAGGACGTTGCGCGAGATGCCGAGCCGCTCCTGGAAGTCGTCGAAGCGGGTGACGCCGAGGAACGCGTCGCGCACGATGAGCAGGCTCCACCACTCACCCACGACCTCCAGGCACTGGGCCACGGAGCAGGCCATGTCCTCGAAGCTCGTCCGGCGCACGCCTCGACCGTACTGAGTTCTTTCATGGAACGCAACAGGTCGAGAACGAGACGAGAACAGGTCGAGAACCAGACGAGAACGAGACGGGAACGAGCCGGTCGGAGCCGGAGCTCAGCCGACGGTGTCGGCGGCGACCCGACCGATGCGCACGTTCGGAGCGGGCTCCGGGGAGTACGCAGGACGGCCGTTGGGACGCAGGTCCTGGTCCGCGAAGTACTGGTGCAGGAGTTGGATCGCGATCGATCCCTCGCCGACCGCGGAGGCGACCCGCTTCACGGCGCCGTGGCGCACGTCGCCGGCGGCGAAGACGCCCGGCATGCTCGTCTCCAGGAGCAGCGGCGGCCGCTCGAGCCGCCACGCGCCCGCGGACACGTCCGCTCCCGTGACGATGAAGCCCTGCGCGTCGCGCTCGATCTCCTGTGGCAGCCAGGCGGTGTTCGGCCGGGCGCCGATGAGCAGGAACAGGCCCTGTGCCTCCTCGGTGGTCTCGGCGCCCGTCGCTCGGTCGCGCAGGACCACGTGCTCCAGGCGACCCTCGCCGCCACCGCCCGCGACCTCGGTGCCGAGGCGCACCTCGATGTTGTCGGTGGCCTCCACCTGGCGGACGAGGTACTCCGACATGCCGGCCCGGAGCGAGTCCGCGCGCACCGCGAGCGTCACGCGCTTGGCGTACCGGGCGAGGTGCAGCGCCGCCTGACCGGCGGAGTTGGCACCGCCCACGACGAAGACGTCGGCGCCGGTCATGGCGGTGGCCTCCGACGTGGAGCCGCCGTAGTACACGCCGGCGCCGGTCAGCTCCTCGAGCTCGGGGACGCCGATGCGGCGGTAGCTCGCTCCCATGGTGAGCAGCACCGAGCGGGCCCGGATGGTGCCGCCCTCGGACATCGACAGGACCACGTGGTCGTCCCGTCGCTCGATGCCCGTGACCCGCTGCATGAACGCGAAGTCGGCGCCGAACACCCACGCCTGGTTGTAGGCGCCCTGGGCGAGGCGACGGCCGCTGATGCCGCGCGGGAAGCCCAGGTAGTTGCGGATGAGGGAGCTCGACGTGGCCTGTCCGCCCACACCGCCCTCGTCGACCACGAGCGTGCCGAACCCCTCGGACGCGCCGTACACCGCGGCGGACAGTCCCGCCGGTCCGGCGCCCACGATCACGACGTCGAGCTCGACGTCCTCCAGGTTCGCCGGCGTGGGAGACCCCGCCGCCTCGGCGATCTCCAGGTTGGTCGGGTTCTCCAGCACCTGCCCGTTGGGGAACACGATCAGCGGCAGCTGCGAGACGCCGCCCGCCTGCTCGACGAGGGCCCGGCCCTCGGCCGAGTCGGCCAGGCAGAAGTGGTGCGCGATCGCGCACTGCTGGAGGACCTCGCGCAGCTCGTGCGCCCGGCCCGACCACGTCTCGCCCACGATGTGCACGGTGAAGGGGGCGGCGCGCTGCGACTCCGCCCAGTCGAGCAGCAGCCCCGACATGGTGGTGTGGAACAGCTCGTCGGGTGACTCCGCCGGTCGCAGCACGTAGTGGTCGAACCGGCCGTGGGAGATGCCCTCGAAGATCGCCTCGCCCGACGCCCGCTCGCCCCAGTCGCCGTAGTTGATCAGCAGGCCGCGCATGGAGCGTGGGTGCAGGCGACGGACGTCGGTGAGGAACTGGCTGCCGGTCATGCCGGAGAGCCACTGCGCCGCCAGCACGAGCGCGACGTCGTGGTCGTCCGCCGCGAACTGCTTGAGACGCTCGGTCGCCTCGAACGGCGACTCGAGGCACACGACGGTGTAGTGGCGGCCGTAGCGGTCGTGGAGCTCGCGCTCCACGTCGCCCAGGCCGGTGGGATCGTCGTCGACGGCGAGGAGGACCGGCGGAGCGTCCATGCGGGGCACTCTACGTTCCCTGCCCGGTCAGGCGTCCGGAGTTCTTCCCTTCCCCCCCGGGCCGGGCCGCCGGCCCGGTCGCGTGCTCCGACGCGTGCCGGTCGGACCCGTGCGGAGTTGCCGGTCAATCCAGTCCGAGGCGCCGGGAGTCGTCCCGGAACCGGGTGACCCAGTCCGCCGAGATGCCGTCCGCCTGGATGGAGTGCACCGCTGCTCCGCGGGCCGGTCGCCATGCCTCATGGTCGCCCGGCACCCCGATCGGGCGGGTCAACGCTCTGTGAACAACGGCGCCGGACCGCGCGGTGCGTCGCACCTGCCGGTCGGCCCCGGGGTAGGTGTCCGCCATGGGTCGTTGGAGGACGTCGACGGTCCACTTCCGGGATCGCGCCGACGCGGGCCGTCGCCTGGCCGAGGTGGTCGCGAAGGTCCCGCTGGAGCGACCGGTCGTGCTCGCGCTGCCACGGGGTGGTGTGCCGGTCGGGGCGGAGGTCGCCGACGCGCTGGGTGCGCCGCTCGACGTGCTCGTCGTCCGCAAGATCGGGGCCCGCGGCCAACCCGAGCTGGCGGTCGGCGCCGTCGCGGAGGGCGGCGAGGTCGTGCTCGACCGGGCGTCGGTGGCCGCCACGCCGCCCGCCGAGCTCGATGCCGCCATCGACCGTCAGCGCGACGAGGTGGTCCGCCGAGTGCAGCGCTACCGAGGCGGCCGGCCCATGGTCGACGTGCAGGACGCGGACGTGGTGGTGGTCGACGACGGGCTCGCGACCGGCCTGACCGCCGAGGCGGCGGTCCGGATGCTCGCGGATGCGGGGGCCCGCCGCGTGGTCTTCGCAGCACCGGTGTGCGCCCGCGCGTCGGTCCCGCGGCTCCGTCGTTGGTGCGAGGTCGCGTGCGTGGCCGAGCCGTCGCCGTTCGGGGCGGTCGGCGCCTTCTACGACGACTTCACCCAGGTCCCCGACGAGGAGGTCGTCCGCATCCTCCACGAGCGCGGCGGGTCGCCGCCGACCGATCAGGTGCCGCCGACCGATCAGGACCCGAGCGTGTAGATCCGGTACGGGGCGCGGATGACCGGGCGGGCGACGTTGCGGACCGGGATGCCGCCGGGCGTCTCGCCGTGCTCCCGACCGCTGTGCGCGTGGCCGTGCAGCAGCAGGTCCGCGCCGTGCTGGTCGGCCTGCTCGGCCAGCCGGTGGTCCGCCAGGAAGGCGTGGATCTCGGGCGCCTCGCCGGCGACCGTGGCGCCGACCGGTGAGTAGTGGAGCAGTCCGATCCGGTGCGGCGCGTCCAGCTCGGCCAGGGCTGCGCCGAAGCGCTCCGCCTCCCGCCGGCCGACCTCCACGAAGGCCTTCATCTCGGGCTCGCCGAACGCGGTCGCGCAGGTCCCGGGCAGTCCACAGGCGAACCCCTTGGCCCCCGCCACCCCGACCACGGTCCCGTCGACCCTCACGTGGCACGACTCGCCGTCGAGCACGACCACGCCGGCGTCCTCGAGCTCCGCGACCACGTCGCCGGGCGTCTCCGCGTGGTGGTCGTGGTTGCCGAGCACCGCGACGACCGGCACGCCGATGTCCTCCAGGCACTCGGCCAGGGCGCGGGCCTCGCTGACGTCGCCGCAGTTGGTGAGGTCGCCGGCGAGCAGCAGCAGGTCGGCATCGTCCGCAGCGCGGCGCAGCTCGACCGGCGGGTCGGACGTGCCGACGTGGATGTCGCCGACGGCTGCCACCCGGATCACGGGATCGCCTCGGGTGGCCGGTCCTCGAGCGTGGGCACGTGCAGCTCGTCGACGATGCGCAGCGGCCGCCCGACCTCCGCGAGCGCGAGTCGCACCTCGGCGAGCACGAGCTCGTGGGCCCCGACGGACTCGATCGGCCCGCGCAGGACGACCGCGTCGCCGTCGACCTCCACCCGGACCGACAGGTGATGCGACCTGCCCTCGGCCAGCACCGTGCGCACGTGCGCGACCACGTGATCGTCCTCGGAGTGGCCGTCCGGGATCACGGCACGGCCTCGGGGAGCCGCGCCGGGTGGACGACCGCTGACAGCGCGTCGACCGCGGTCGGCGGGACGGCGAGGTCGTTCGACTCCGCGTACAGCAGCAGGCTCAGCACGCGGCGGGGTCCGAAACGTCGGGCCCGCTCCACCAGGTAGTCCCAGTCCAGGTCGCACCGTGCGACCAGGCCGAGCGCGTCGTACCAGTGGTGCGGCGAGTGCTCGGCCGCCGCGACCGCCTTGATCACCAGCAGGTCCTCGGGTGAGACGAGCCGGAACCGGCTGCCCTTGAACGTCCCGTCGTCCGCGTGCTCGAGCATGGGCTCGTCGACGACGATGTCACCGGTCGACCGGAAGATGATGTCGATCAGCACGTCGCGGCGGAACGCCTTGTAGAGCCAGTTCGGGTCGTGGCACTCGGTCCGGTACCCGGCTGTGTCGAAGACGGCGAGCAGCGCATCCGCGTCCTCCACGTGGACGAACAGGTCGATGTCGTCGGTGCGCCTCGGGCGGGCGAGGCTCGCGGAACCGACCCCGCCCATGACCAGCACCCGCAGGTCGGTGCCGTCGAGCAGCTCGGACACCTCCGCGAGCACGAGCCGGAACGTGTCCTCGGTGGGGCGGGTCCCCTCCCGGTAGTGGTCGCCCATCAGCGGGCCCCGTCGGGGGAGCTCGGAACAGCGGCAGCGGCGTGGTTCGCCATGCGGGGTTCCTACCCATCCCGGTGTTCCTCACCCGGACGCGCCGTCCTCCTCGGCCAGCCGGCGCTCGAGCTCCGCCACCTCGGCGCGTGCCTCGTCCGCCGCCGTCTCCGCCTCCGCGGCCGCCCGTCTCGCCCGCTCGGCCCGGGCCGCCAGCCGATCCGCGTGCGAGCGG
>JAEXGP010000014.1 GCA_023450775.1 Actinomycetes bacterium
CCGCGCTCGGCGACGTGGCCGAGCGCTACTCCGCGGCGATCGACGAGGAGCTGCTCGCGGACCACCGGATGTCGGCGCTGCTGGTCCGGGCGCTGCAGCACCGCAAGGGCGCCCGTGCGGCCATCCGCGTGGCCGGCGCCACGTCCTGGACCCGGCGCAACTTCGCCCGCTGGCTGTTCGAGGACTCGCCCCGCGGGCTGCCGTTCACGCCGTCGCGCTGGCACCGTGGCGTGCTGAGCGGCCCGGGCGCCTACCGCGACGCCCGCTGACGCCGTTCTGTTGCGCGATCGACGGCCCAGTTGCCGCAGATCGCGCAACAGAACGGGGCGCGTACGATGCCGCGGATGAAGACCCGACTGACCGAGATGCTGGGCATCGAGCACCCCGTGATGCTCGCCGGGATGGGCGGGGTGTCCTACGCCCCGCTGGCGGCCGCGGTGTCCGAGGCCGGGGGCATCGGCACGCTCGGCGCGTCGACGATGGGCCCCGACCAGATGGTCGAGCAGATCGCAGCGGTCGCCGCCGCCACCGACAAGCCCTTCGGCGTCGACCTGCTGACCGCCGCACCCCAGGACATGACCGCCAAGGTGCGGGCGATCGCCGACGGCGGCGGCTCGCTCTTCGTCGCCGGGCTCGGCGTGCCGGGCGAGGTCATCGACCTCTGCCACGACCTGGACATCGTCGTCGCCAGCATGTGCGGCAAGGTCGCCCACGCCCGCCGCGCCGTGGACGCCGGCTGCGACCTGGTGATCGCCCAGGGCACCGAGGCGGGCGGCCACACCGGCCAGATCGCCACCATGGCCCTCGTCCCGCAGGTCGTCGACGCCGTGGGCGACCGCGTCCCGGTCGTCGCCGCCGGCGGCATCTTCGACGGTCGGGGCCTGGCCGCAGCCCTGGCGCTCGGCGCCGTCGGCGTCTGGGTGGGCACCCGCTTCATCGCCACCCCCGAGGCCCAGGCCGTGGCGGGCTACAAGGACCGGATCCTGGCCTCGGCCGAGGACGGCACGATCGTCACCAAGGCCTACACCGGCAAGACCTGCCGGGTCCTGCGCACCTCCTACGCCCGGGAGTTCGAGGAGGCGGGCGGCGTGCCGGAGCCGTTCCCCATGCAGGTGGTCCGCTCCATGGAGGACGGCGTCAACCACCTGGGCGGCGACGTGGCCACACCCGGCGTGGATCCCGACCGGGAGTTCATGCCGGCCGGCCAGGCGATCGGCGCGATCGACGAGCTCGTCCCTGCCGGGGACCTGGTCCGCTCGATGGTCGCCGGGGCGGAGGCCGTGCTCGCACGTCTCGGGTGAGGCGAGTTCACCCATGAGCGTGACCCCCGTCTCCAGGGGTGGTACCGTCAGCGGAGCTGTGGAAGACCGTTCCCTGCCGCACCAGCGGCGGAGATCGGGCCTGTTCCGCCCTGACGGGCACTGGGGGAATGGCATGGAGGCGATGGAGGCGGGAACCCGGATGCGGGGCCGACGAGGAAGGACGGTCGGCCGAGCGCTGGCCGCTGCCGGCATCGCCGCGGCGGGACTCGTCGCGTGGAGCGTCCCCAGCCAGGCCCAGGAGGAGCCCCTCCCGCCGCCCACCAACTTCTCGATGGCCGGCATCGCCAACCCGGCCGAGGGCACCATGCTCGCCGTCGACAAGCAGGTCTCCGGAGAGTTCCAGTACTGCAGCAACCCGAACGGGCTCGGCGCCGAGATCTACCTGAACGCCGGCGACGGCGCCGGCATGGCGGTCGAGCAGGCCACGGTCACGCCGTTCGTCGTGCCGATCCACATCGGCGTCGTGTCGGTGAACAACCCCGACCCCGACAACCTGATCCAGGGCGAGCGGTTCTTCACGCTGGGCGTCGTCAAGGGGACGCCGGTGCAGTTCGGCCAGAGCGGCGACGCGTCGGTCGAGTACGGCGGCGTGTTCCTCGGCCCCAAGGCGGGCCTGCTCACGTGGAGCTACTCCGCCAACGTCGACTGCCAGGAGTCACGGGCCATGCCGATCCTGTCGCCGCTGCTCGGCGGCGAGGAGACGCTGCCGACGGCGCCGCCGGTCACCACGACCACCGAGGCCCCGACCACCACTGAGGCGCCGACGACCACCGAGGCCCCGACGACCACCACGACCGAAGCCCCGGCCTGAACCTGACGGGCCGGTCCGGTCGGCATCCGGCGCTCCCGCGCCGGAAGGGCCGACCGGCTTCGTCCTGCCCCCGGCGCAGGACGAAGCGCTCGGTTCAGCCCGCCCGAGTCAGCCCGCCAGCTCCTTGACCTTGGCGACCATGCGCTGCTGGCCCTCCAGGTCGGGGGCGATCGGCGTGATGTTCAGCACGGTCACGCCGGCGTCCTTGAACTGCGCGATGCGGTCCTTGATGTAGCCCTCGTCGCCGCACAGCGAGGTCTCCTCCAGGAAGGACGAGGGGACGGCCGCGGCCGCTTCCTGCTTCTTGCCGTCCAGGTAGAGGTCCTGGATCTCCTTGGCCTCGGCCTCGTAGCCGTAGCGCTGGAAGAGCTGGTTGTAGAAGTTGCGGTCGCGGGCGCCCATGCCGCCCACGTACAGGGCCACCATGGCCCGGCTGAAGTCGCGGAACCCGGCGACCTCGCTCTCGGGGCCGATCGACAGCAGACCGCCGGCGACCACGTCGAGCGGGCCCAGATCGGGCGAGCGCTTGGCCAGGCCGGCCTCCACGTCCGCGCCCCACACGTCCTTGGCACGCTCGGGGTGGAACAGGATCGGCAGCCAGCCGTCGGCCAGCTCGGCGGTCATCTGCACGTTCTTGGGGCCGAGCGACGCCACGTGGATGGGGATCGCGGAGCGCACCGGGTGCGTGATCATCTTGAGCGGCTTGCCCAGGCCGGTCCCCTGCCCCTCGGGCAACGGCAGCTGGTACTTCTTGCCGTCATGCACGACGGGCTCGTCGCGGCGCCACACCTTGCGGCAGATGTCGATGATCTCCCGCGTCCGCTGGATGGGGGCGTCGTAGGCCACGCCGTGGAAGCCCTCGATCACCTGCGGGCCCGAGGCGCCGAGGCCTAGGATCGCCCGCCCACCGGACAGGTCGTCCAGGCCGGCCGCGGTCATGGCCAGCAGCGTGGGGGTGCGGGTGTAGACGGGCAGGATGCCGGACGCGATCTGGATCGTGTCGGTCTCGGCCGCCAGGTACCCCATGAGCGTGGGGGCGTCGTAGCCGTAGGCCTCGGCCACGTAGACGATGTCCATGCCGGCCTGCTCCAGGGCCTGGACCTGTGCGACCGACTCGGCGAAGCCGCCCGAGTAGCCGATCTGCATGCTCAGCTTCATGCTGCCCCCCGTTGTCCTGTTCGGTTCGATCAGTTCGCCGCGAGCTGCTGCTCGCGGTCCCAGTCCTTGGCCCGCACCAGCTGCGACCGGTCGAGCGAGCCGACGCCGACGCCGTTGTCGAACTCCACCCGGTAGCGGATCCAGCGGAACCCGTTCTTGAGGGTCACCCGACCCCTCGTCCCCTTGGGGACGCCCGGCAGGTCCTCGGCGGCGACCACCTTGGCGCGGATCTTCAGCTCGTCGGTGTCAGTCGTGCTGGCCATCGGGCGACACGGTACCCGCTCCCCCGTCCACGGACCGCAGCCGGACCCCGAGCGCCCGCCGGCGCTCCCCGACCAGGCGGGGGTCCCGGGGGCGGGCCGGGACGTGCTCGGCGGCCGACACGGCGACGATCGTCGACGGGTCGAGGCCGAGCTGGGCGGCCAGGCGCCGGCCCAGCTCCAGCCGGGAGAGGTGCTCGGGGCCCGGCAGGTGCCACACACCCGCCCGCTCGTCCCGCGCCAGGGCGACCAGCGCCCACAGCTCGGCCGCCAGGTCGTCGGCCCGGATCGGTTGGCGGAGCTCGTCGTGGAACAACCGCACCTCCCGAGCGGCACGGAGCCCGTCCACCAGCGCGGCGGTGGCCCGGTCCGGCCGCTCGGTCGACACGACGAGCGACGTCCTGGTCGTGCACACGTCGGGCACCGCAGCCCGCGCCGCCTGCTCGGCCAGCACCTTCCAACGGCCGTAGTCGGTGATCGGGTCCGTCGGGTGGTCCTCGGCGTACGGCGGGCGGTCGCCGGCGAACACCACGTCGGTCGACAGGTGGACGAGCGACGCCCCCACGGCGTGGACCGCCCCTGCGACTGCGGCGGTGGCGTCGACGATCGCCGCCCGGTCGGACTGCAGGTAGGCGGTGTGCACGACCACATCGGGGCGCACCGCGAGGAGCAGGTCGCGGGTGGAGGAGGAGTCGGTCAGGTCGACCCGGTGGACCTCACCCACCGCCCGCACGTCTGCCGGCACCGGCTGGCGGTGCTCGGTCACGTGCAGGTCCACGTCGCCGGGAGCCGTGCGGGCGAGCCAGCCGGCGACGTTGCCCGCACCGCCGGTGACGAGCACCCGCCGCGCTCCCCGGTTCACGGAACCGGCCCGGTCAGGCGGACGCCCGGCGGGTCTCCGCCCAGGTGAGCCCCTGCTCGGCGTCCACGTCGTGGGGCAGCCCGAGGACCCGCTCGGCGACGATGTTGCGCTGCACGTCGCCGGTGCCGCCACCGATCGTCAGCGCCTGGGCGAACAGGTACCCGTAGTGCCACAGGTCGACCGGCCCTCCGAACGGACCGACGTCGGCGAGCATGCCGCCGGGGCCGGCCAGGTCCTTGGCCAGCCCCATGATCCGCTGCCCGTGCTCGTCGGCCAGGATCTTGCGGACCGATGCCTCGGGTCCGGGCTGTCGGCCGGCGATGGCGGCGGTCACCGTCCGGAGGCGGATCAGGCGCAGGATCTCGGACTCGATGCGCAGCTGGGCGGCGCGCTGGCGCTCGATCGGGTCGTCGAGCCCGCCGTTGGAGCGGATCAGGTCGAGCAGATCGTCGGCGTCGGGGCCCATGCCCCACAGCGCACCGCCCGACGAGAGCGAGACCCGCTCGTTCGCCAGGGTGACCTTGGCCAGGCGCCAGCCGTCGTCGACGTCGCCGATCAGCAGGTCGTGCGGGATGCGCACGTCGGCGAAGAACACCTCGTTGAAGTTGTGGTGGCCGGTCATCTCGACGATCGGCCGGATCTCGATGCCCGGCAGGTCCATGGGGCAGATGAAGTACGAGATGCCCCGCTGCTTGGGCGCATCGGGGTCGGTCCGGGCGATCAGCACGCCGTACTTGGAGAAGTGCCCGAGCGACGTCCAGATCTTCTGGCCGTTCACGACCCACTCGTCGCCGTCCCGGACGGCGCGGGTCCCGAGGGCGGCCAGGTCGGAGCCCGCCCCCGGCTCGCTGAAGAGCTGGCACCAGATGTCCTCGCCGGCGAGCAGCGGGAACAGGTACCGCTCCTTCTGCTCGTCGGTGCCCGCCGCCAGGATCGTGGGGCCCGCCCAGCCGATCCCGATCGGGTTGGTCGGCCGCCGCACCCCGGCCCTACGCAGCTCGTCGTCGATGATCAGCTGGTGGATGGGGTCGGCCTCGAGCCCCCACGGCCGGGGCCAGTGGGGCGCCACGTAGCCCGCTTCGGCCAGCTCCCGGCCGGAGGGCGACGGATTGGCCTCGAGCCAGGCCCGCATCTCGACCCGACGGGGGTCGTCCTCGGGAGGCAGTTCGAAGTCCATGCCAGCGGACGGTACCGTTCGGGCCCACGGCGCCGCACGGAGGAGCCACCGGCGGCAGGCCACGTGGTGGCACACAACACTCGAACCCAAGGGGGCCGTCGATGGCCGGATGGAACTTCGCCGAGCTGTGGGAGGCGATCGCGGACAAGTTCCCCGACGCCCAGGCGCAGGTGCAGGGCGACCGCCGCTACACCTGGAAGGAGTTCGACTCCCGGGCCGACGGGCTGGCGCACCATCTGATCGAGGGCGGCGCGGTCCACCAGGACAAGGTGGCGCTGTACCTCTACAACTGCCCCGAGTACATGGAGGGCTGCTACGCGGCCTTCAAGGCGGGCCTCGTCCCGGTGAACACCAACTACCGGTACCTGGACGACGAGCTCGTGTACCTGTGGGACAACGCGGACGCGGTGGCCGTGGTCTTCCACGGCACGTTCGCCGACCGGGTCGCGGCGGTGAAGGACCGGCTCCCCGGTGTCCGGCACTGGATCTGGGTGGACGACGGCTCCGGTCCCCGACCCGACTGGGCCGACGACTACGAGACCGTGGCCGCATCCGCACCCGGCCGGGTCGTGCCCGAGTGGGGCCGCAGCGGTGACGACGTCGTCATGATCTACACCGGCGGCACCACCGGCATGCCCAAGGGCGTCATGTGGCGCCAGGACGACCTCATCGGCGTCACCTGCGCCACCGGCAACGCCAAGCTCGCACAGGACCCCGACGCCGTCGGCGGCGTGCAGGCGATCATGGACGACCTCGCCCAGCCCGGTCCGGCCGGTCTCCCCGCGTGTCCGCTCATGCACGGCACCGGCTGGTTCACCGCCAACATCTTCCTCACGCAGGCCGGCTCGGTGGTCACGCTCGTGGACCGGTCGCTGGACTGGAACGAGGTGCTCGAGACCATCGAGCGCGAGCACGTCGGTGCCCTCACGATCGTGGGCGACGCGTTCGCCAAGCCCATGGTGCGGGCCCTCGACGCCAACCCCGGCAAGTGGGACCTCTCGAGCCTCGTGCTGATCGCCTCCTCCGGCGTCATGTGGTCCGAGCAGTCCAAGGCCGACCTGCTGCACCACAACCCGGGCATGCTGCTCGTCGACACGTTCTCGTCGTCCGAGGCGATCGGCATGGGCAGCTCCGTGTCGGTCGGCGACTCGGCCGAGAAGACGGCGCACTTCGCGCTCGGCGAGGGCTGCAAGGTCTTCGGCGACGACGGCAAGCCCGTCGCCCCGGGCTCGGGCGAGCGGGGCCGGGTCGCCGTGCCCGGCCGCGTGCCGATCGCCTACTACAAGGACCCCGAGAAGTCGGCGGCCACGTTCATCACCTACGAGGGCGTCCGCTACTCCATGCCCGGCGACTACGCCACGGTCGAGGCCGACGGGACGATCAACCTGCTCGGGCGGGGCTCGGTGTGCATCAACACCGGCGGCGAGAAGGTCTTCCCCGAGGAGGTCGAGGAGTCGCTGAAGACGGCGGAGGCCGTGGCCGACGCCGTGGTCGTGGGCGTGCCCGACGAGAAGTTCGGCGAGGCCATCACCGCGGTCGTGGAACCGGTCGCCGGCGAGACGGTCGACGAGGCCGAGCTGATCGCCCACGTGAAGGGCCAGCTCGCCCACTACAAGGCACCCAAGCGGGTGCTGACGATCGACACGATCGGCCGCGCCCCCAACGGCAAGGTCGACTACAAGCGCATGAAGCAGTACGCGGCCGACCAGCTCGGGATCAGCCTGGACTGAGCGCACCCCGCTGCTCTGTCCCGCAGGGCGGTGCCGTTCGGTACCACCTTGCAGGACAGAGCGGGGTCGGGCCTGCAGGACAGGGCGGGCTCAGGCCGCGGGCGTGACGGCCAGGTCGTCGAAGCGGACGACCAGCGGCGCGTTGGTCGTGCTGCTCGACAGGTAGGTGTTGAAGCCCACCGACCCGGCCACCTGCATGCCGGAGGTCGAGTCCGTGACGCTGGCCGCCCAGGCCGCCGGCTCAGTGGCGGACGCCGACCAGACCTTGGCCCGCACCGTCGTCGGGTTGGTGCCGGTCACCTGGACGCGGACCCGGAGCTGGGTGCCCGCGGTCGCGGTGAGCCCGGCGACCGTGGCCTCGTTGCGGATCGTCGTCTCGACACCGGACGAGTTGGTCCGCACCAGCGACAGCGCCACCTGCCCGTTGGCCAGGAGCCGCACCTTGGCCCGGTACTCGCCCACGCCGACGACCCGACGACCGATCGGCGAGACGTAGAGCCCGCCGCCGGTCGCGGCCTTGTCCGTGCTCATCGTGAACACCATGTCCGTGGCCGATGACAGCGCGCCGGCCAGGTACACGTTGCGACCCGCCCCGGCGGTCATCGACACGTTGCCGGTGCCGCCGGAGACGCTGAAGCTCGTGGCCGAGCTCGCCGTGGTCCAGGTGCCCCCGAGGTCCGCGGTCCCCCATCCGCTGCTGGCGGTGCGGCCGAACGCGTCCTGCGCGAGCACGCCGGAGGGCGGCGGCGCCGTGGGGCTCACCTGGCGGGTGGTCGAGGCGGTCGCCCCGTCGTCGTCGGTCACGGTCAGCGTCACCGTGTAGGTGCCCGCCGCGGCGTAGGTCCGCGACGACGTCATCCCGATGGCGGTCTGGCCGTCGCCGAACGACCACGCGTACGAGGTGATCGTCCCGTCGGTGTCGCTCGAGCCCGTCGCGTCCACCGAGCACGTGAGGTCGGTGCACGAGGTGGTGAACGACGCCGTGGGCGGCGCGTTGGTGGGCGGCGGAGCGGTCGGGCTCACCTGGCGGGTGGTCGAGGCGGTCGCCCCGTCGTCGTCGGTCAC
>JAEXGP010000294.1 GCA_023450775.1 Actinomycetes bacterium
GATCCGCTCGAGGACGAGTCGCCGGTGTTGCCGTTGAGCGAGCCGTCGTCTCCCTGGAAGACGATCGAGCCGTCGCTCGCCACGACGATCTCGTTGCCGTTGACGGTCACGCGGGAGTCGTTGGTCAGCACCCCGCCGTAGTGGTGGTTGACCACGGTCATCGACGACCCACGGTCCGAGCCGTCGGCGCCCTCGGGGCCACCGGCCGCGGACCGAGCCGATGCCAGGCCCGCGGACGACGGGTCACCGCCTGCGGCGCCGACGACACGCCGGGACCGACCGGTCGCGGCGTTCATGCCGCTCGCGCTGCCGCCCGCCCCGGCCCGGACCGTCGCGACGCTGCCCCCGCCTCCGGCCGACCCGGCGGTCACGGTGGTCCCGTCGCTGATCGTGAGGTTGATCGCGGGCTGCGAGTCGCCGCCGTCGACCGACACGTTCACCGGCGTCGCAGCCGGCGAGCTCGCCCCGATCTCGGAGGCCTGGACGATCTGGTCGTCCGGCTGCACCAGTGCGCGGAGGAACCAGCCGCTGACGGTGGCGGTGGCCACCATCAGGCTGATCAGGATCCAACGCGGCACGTACATCTGGCGACCCTCCTGGGGCTGACCGCGTGATGATGCGCCGCCCCGACTCCGCTCGAATCAGTGCCTCCACGGGCGGACCTCGGGCACGCAGGACGCCGGCCGACCGGAGACGAAGCGTCCCGCCCGTGCTGCGGCGGGTCCGCCGACCGCCCGCACCCCGGCGGCGGCCCGGAACCCGAACCGGTGCAGGAACAGCGAAGCAAAGGCGCTTTGTCACGACTTTGCCTAGCCTGCTCCCCATGCCCAAGCTGGCCAACCAGCTCCGACGAGCCGCCGCAGAGCTGGCGCACCTGGAACGCCAGCTGGCGAAGCTCGAGGCCCGCACCGCCGGGAAGCGCACCGAGGTGGCGCGCCTGCAGGCCGCGATCGATCGCGAGGAGGCCGGCGCCTCGGCGGCCCCCGAGGGTCCAGCGACGGGCCCCGCCCTCCCCGCTGCTCGCACCGACGCGATCGTCGAGGTGCTCCGCCGGTCGACGGACACGATGTCGCCGAGCGAGATCACCGCGGCGCTCGTCGCGGACGGCCGTGAGGAGCAGCTCCGATCGGTCACCGCAACCCTCAACCACTTGTTGAGGTCGAGGGTTGTCGAACGACCGTCGCGGGGCCGGTACCGGTTGCGGTGAGCGAGCAGGCACCCCTCCCCTCCGGCGGCAACTGCACCTACACTCTCCGCCGGGCCTGGAGGGGGTGCGACGATGACCCGCGAGATCGCGCCACAGGGGTCGAACGTCCGACCTCCCATCGGCCGCGCCGTCGAGTCGCAGCGCATCGACTCGCTGATCGGATCCGCCCGTCAGGGCCACAGCGGGGTCCTGGTCCTGCACGGCGATGCCGGCATCGGCAAGACCACCCTGCTCGACCACGCGGCGGAACGGTCCGAGCACCTCCGGGTGATACGGATCGCCGGCGTCGAGTCCGAGGAGGCGCTCGGGTTCGCAGCGCTGCATCGTCTGCTGCTGCCGCTCATCGACCGGACGCAGGTGCTCCCCGGCCGCCAGCGCGACGCGCTCGAGTCGGCACTCGGGCTCTCCGATGCCGTCGCGGCCGATCGGTTCATGGTCGGGCTCGCCACCCTCACGATGCTGTGCGACGTCGCGTCCGAGGGGCCGGGTCTGCTCTGTCTCATCGACGACGCACAGTGGATCGACCGCGAGTCGCTCGAGGTCATCTGCTTCGTGGCCCGACGCCTGGATGCGGACCGCATCGCCATGCTGCTCGCGTTCCGGTCCGATCCCACCGGATCCACTCCCCCTCCCCGACGGGCTCCCCCAGCTGCCGATCGAGGGGCTCTCGCCCGACGACAGCCGCGAGCTCCTCCGCTCGACGGCCAAGGGACCGCTGAACGAGAACGTCGAGGACCACATCGTCCGTTCCGTCGGCGGCTCACCGCTGGCGCTCGTGGAGCTGGCCACCGTGCTGAGCGAGGAGCAGCTGATCGGCGGCGAGCTCCTGCCGGATCCCCTTCCGCTGAGCACCCGTCTGGAGGACCACTTCCTGGAGCAGCTCCGCCGGCTGTCGGACGACGCCCAGTCGCTGGTGCTCGTCGCAGCCACGGATCCGTCCGAGGACCCGCTCGTCCTCCGCCACGCCGCGGAGGTGCTCGGGATCCCCGACTCTGCCGTCGACGAGATCGAGGACCTCGGGCTCCTGACGATCGACCCCGTCGTGCGCTTCCGTCATCCGCTCGTCCGCTCCGCCGTCTACCGCGCCGCCGGTCCCTCCGACCGCCGGCGTGCGCACGCCGCGCTGGCGGACGCCATGACCGAGCGCAACGACCTGGACCGCCGGGCGTGGCACCGGGCTGCGGCGACGGTCGGGCCCGATGCCGAGGTCGCCGATGAGCTCGACCTCGCCGCCGACCGCGTCCGGTCGCGCGGCCGCCACGCCGCAGAGGGCTCGTTCCGGGCCAGGGCGGCGGAGCTCACGCCCGACCGGCGCACGCGGTCCGAGCGCTACCTCGCTGCTGCGCAGGCCAACCTGACCGCCGGCGCACCGAACGTGGCGGGCCAGCTGCTGGAACGGTCCCAGCCCGATCCCGACGATGCGATCCTGCGGGCGCAGTTCCAACGGGTGTCGGCCGGCCTGCAGGCCTACACCGATGCCGGGCCGGTCCCCGCCCTCCTGATCAGTGCCGCGCAGGCGCTGGAGGACCACGACGTCCCCGCAGCGCGCGAGATGTACGCAGCGGCGGTGCAGGCGGCGATGGTGTCGGCGCAGCTCACGTCCGAGATGACGCTGGTCGAGGTCGCACGCGCGGCGTTGGATGCGCCGAGGCTGCCGGGAAGCACCCCCAGTGCGGCCGACCTGCTCATGGAGGGCTTCGCCACCCGGCTGGCGGTCGGGTACCCCGAGGCGGTCCCGATCCTCCGCTCCGCGCTCGCCGCGCTCACCGACGACCTCAGCGGCACCGAGCTCGACCGCTGGACCGCCCTCGGCAACAACCTCTTCTTCGAGCTCTGGGACATCATCGACACCAAGCGCATGCTCGACCGCTTCGAGGCGGTCGAGCGCGAGCGCGGGGCCCTCGAGTCGCTGCGCGTCACGCTGGGCGGTCAGGCCCACGTCGCGATGTGGAGCGGCAGGTTCGCCCGTTCCGAGGCGTTGCACTCCGAGGCCACGGCGATCTCCGTCGCGCTCGGCGACTCGGAGCCCGACTGGGAGGCGCTGAAGGTCGCGACCTGGGCGTGGCAGGGCGACGAGGACAACGCCCGCTTCGTCGCCGAGCTGCTCACCGGCGAGCTCGGTCAGTCCTACGGTGCCGGCTGCATCGTCAACCTCGGCCGCACCGCGCTCGTGGTGCTCGAGCTCGGCCTGGGCAACTACCGCGCCGCGTTCGACCTGGCGCAGCTGGTCGTGGCCGAGGACATCCCGCCCCAGTCGAACCAGGCGCTCCCCGACCTGGTCGAGGCCGGCGTCCGCTGCGGAGAGCTCACCGCGGCTCGGAACGCGATGGCGATCCTGGAGGAGCGTGCCGCCGCCTGCCCGACGCCGTGGGCGCTCGGCCTCCTCGACCGCTCCCGCGCCCTGCTCGATGACGGAGACGGCGCGGAGGCGCTCTACCGGTCGTCCATCGCGCACCTGGACGAGGCGGGCGTCCGACCCGAGTCCGCCCGCACGCACCTCGTCCTGGGCGAGTGGCTCCGGCGCCGGAACCGGCGCGTCGACGCTCGGGAGGAGCTGCGCACCGCATGTGAGATGTTCGAGGAGATGGGAGCACGAGCCTTCCTCGAGCGGGCCACGACCGAGCTGGCCGCGACCGGAGCGCGGGCCCGGCGACGCAGCCCCGAGACGTCGAGCGACCTGACGCCCCAGGAGACGCGGATCGCCGAGCAGGCCGCTGCCGGAGCGACCAACCGGGACATCGCGGCGAGCCTGTTCATCAGCTCGAGCACCGTCGACTACCACCTCCGCAAGGTCTTCCGGAAGCTCGGCGTGTCGTCACGGCGCGAGCTCGTCGACGTGCTCGGGCGCTGACGGGCACACCTCTGGGGACCGGCGTCGCAAGCTCCCGGAACGCGCGGCGAGGGGCGCTCCCGAAGGAGCGCCCC
>JAEXGP010000072.1 GCA_023450775.1 Actinomycetes bacterium
GTGCGGACCTCCGGACCGACGCAGCGGCGACCTCGTGCCGGCCCACGGCCGAGGGCACCGCGGTCGTGACGCTGGCCGACGGCACCGAGCTCGACGCCGACGCCGTCGTCGTGGCGCTCCCGGCCGCTGCCGCCGCCGCGGTGCTGCGCGACGCGAGCGCGTCGGCGGCGGGAGCGCTCGAGCGGATCGTCAACGTGCCGGTGGCGTTCGTGGCGTTCGCCGTCCGGCGAACGGACGTCCCCGTGCCGCTCGACGCCTCCGGCGTGCTGGTGCCCCGGGACGCCGGGCTGCTCATGACCGCGACCTCGTTCGGTTCGCTCAAGTGGCCGCAGTGGGACGACGGCACGCACGTGATCCTTCGCGTCGCCGCCGGGCACCGTCACGACGACCGTCCGTCGCAGATGGACGACGACGAGCTCGTCGCGGCGCTGCGCAGCGATCTGTCCACGGTCCTGGGCATCACCGCCGACCCGGTGGCGACGCGAGTGACGAGGTGGACGCCCGGCTTCGCCCAGTACGAGGTGGGTCACCTCGAGCGCGTCGAGCGGATCGGCGCCGCGCTCGCGGCCGACGCGCCCGCGGTCCGGGTCGCCGGCGCGGACCTCGGCGGGCTCGGTGTGCCGGCCTGCATCCGCCAGGGCCGCGACGCCGCCCGCGCGCTCCTCTCCCGACCCTGAGCTCGGGACACCTCGAGCCCGTCACGGGTGCGAAACGTCCCGCGTTCAGGCACGCCTCCGAGGCCGCCGAACCGGGGACACCTCGCGCCCACATCGGGCGCGACGCGACCCGAGTTCGGGCGGGTCAGCTCTTGGCGCCGATCGCCTGCAGGTAGGCGATGATCTGGTCGACCTGCGTGTCGCTCAGGTCGCGCTTGGGCATGACCGGGTTGAAGCCCTCGACGACCTGCTTGGACGGGTCGGTGATCGAGGTCCGCAGGTACGCCTCGTCCGCGGTGACCACGTCGCCGCCCTCGAGCGTCACCTCCGAGCCGGCGAGGCCCTTGAACGTGGGGCCGACGCCGTCGCTGCCGTCGACGGTGTGGCAGGTCATGCAGCCGAGGTCCTGGACGACCTTCTCGCCCTTCGCTGCCTCGCCGGACAGCGGGACCGTGGTGCCGGATGACTCGTCCGAGGAGCTGCAGGCCGCGGCGATGCCGGCGACGGCGCACAGCACCACGACCGACCCGGCCAGCAGCGCTCGGGGACCGGGACGGGGGGACCGGGACAGCGACATGTCCGGAGTCTGCCAGCGACCCGGGCCCGCCGCGGGCCGCCCGGCGCCCGGCGCCGTGGAAGGATGCTCGGCCGTGGCAGCCCCCGCGGGAGCAGACGGCATCGCCGGACCGGAGCGCGACGAGGCGCCGCGCCGCAGCGGCCGCGAGCGACTCACGACCGTCCTCCTCTCGCTCGCCGCCGGGCTGTGCATCTGCTTCGCGCTGCCGCCCTGGGGATGGTGGCCGCTCGCCCCGATCGGCGTCGCGCTGTTCATCGCCGTACTCGGTCCGCCCGGGGGCGACGGCGATGGCGACGTCGCCGGCCCGACCCGCTCGGCACGGCAGCGGGCCGGCATCGGGTGGCTCGTCGGGGTGGCGTGGTTCGGCCCGTCGACGCTGTGGATGGCCCAGCTCACGCTGCCGGGCTACGTCGTCGGCGTGCTGCTCGCATGGGGCGGGATGGTGGCCGCCGTCGCCGCCCTCTGCCCGGGCGACCGCCGTCGGGTGGTCGTGCTGCCCGCGCTGCTGGTGCTGTTCGAGTGGTTCCACGTGCACGCGCCGTTCGGCGGCATCCCGCTGTCGCTCCTGGCCACCACCCAGACCCGGGCGCCGCTGCTGCCGATCGCCCGGCTGGGCGGGGTGCTGCTGCTGGGCCTGGCCGTGTCGGTCGCCGGCGCGGCGCTGTACCTGCTGGCGGTGCGCCGCTACCGGGACGCTGCGATCGGCGCTGCGCTCGTCATCGCCGTGGCGCTGCTGGGGGCGGTGTGGCCGATCGGCGAGCCGGTGGCGCAGGTCCGGCTCGCGGGCGTCCAGGGCGGCGGGCCGCAGGGCACCCGCTACTCGAGCGGCGACGCGCCGATCGTGTTCGGTCGCCACCTGGAGGCCACCCGCTCGATCCAGGGCCCGGTCGACGTCGTCGTCTGGCCCGAGAACGTCGTCAACCTGGAGCAGCCCTTCGACCGGAGCCCCGAGCTGAGCCAGATCGCCCAGCAGGCCATCCGGCTCGACGCGCCGATCATCGTGGGCGTGGTCGAGGGCCGCGGGCCGGACCACTTCGTCAACTACGTGGTGGTCGTGCACCCCGACGGCACCGTGGGCGACCGCTACGACAAGGAGCGGCGGGTGCCGTTCGGCGAGTACGTCCCGATGCGGTGGCTGTTCGAGCCGATCGCCGCGGAGGCGCTGCCGCAGCGGGACCAGATCCCCGGCGACGGCGAGGCGGTCGTGGACACGGGCCACGGGAAGATGGCGGTGGCGATCAGCTGGGAGATCTTCTTCGGTCGCCGGGTGCGCGAGGGCGTCCGCGACGGCGGCCAGGTGCTGCTCAACCCGACCAACGGGTCGAGCTACTGGCTGACGCAGGTCCAGACGCAGCAGGTCGCCATGACCCAGCTGCGGGCGGTGGAGTCGGGGCGCTGGGCGCTACAGGTGTCGCCGACGGGGTTCAGCGCGTTCGTCGGACCCGACGGCGCGGTGTTCGACCTGACCGGCATCTCGGAGCAGGAGGTCATCACCCGGACCGTCGACCGCTACGACGGGACGACGCCGGCCCAGGCGCTCGGCGACCTGCCGGCGCTCGTGCTGGCGTTCGGCGCGCTGGCCGCTGTGTTCGTCCTCACCCGCCGCCGCGGCGACGTTCTGTGATGCGCGTCGGGGCGTCAGGTCTCGACGAGCAGGGTGACCGGGCCGTCGTTCACGAGCTCCACGGCCATGTCGGTGCGGAACCTCCCGGTGGCGACGGTGGCGCCGAGGGCGCGCAGCTCGTCGACCACCAGGTCGACCAGCGGCTCGGCGACCTCGGGGCGGGCCGCGGCCACGTAGCTCGGACGACGGCCCTTCCGGGTGTCGCCGTAGAGCGTGAACTGGCTCACGACCAGCACGTCGCGACCCAGGTCCGCCGCGGACAGGTTCATCACCCCGTCGGCATCGTCGAAGACCCGGAGGTTCCAGATCTTCGACGCCATCGCCGTCGCGGCCGCAGGATCGTCGTCGTGGGTGACGCCGACGAGCACGCACAGACCCGGGCCGATCCGGCCGACGAGCTCCTGCTCGCGGGCGCCGTCGGCGTCCGGCGGGTGCGTGACGGTGACCGAAGCTGAGCGAACTCGTTGGATCAGGCCGCGCATTCCCCGCCTCCACCACGATGGGTGACGATTCTGACCACGGTGCGTGACGATCACTTGACCGTCGGGTCAACGCACGGCGAAGCTACTCGGTCATGCGAACCGGCCCGATCAGCTCGTCACGGACCCTGCTGACGAGGGGCCGATCCGGCGCCGCAGGCACGTCCCGCCCCGTCCCGGGTCCCGACGACCCGCTGCGCATCGCCTTCCTGACCTATCGGGGCAAGCCGCACGTGGGCGGCCAGGGCGTGTACACGCGGCACCTGACCAAGGCCCTCGTCGACATGGGCCATCACGCCGAGGTCCTGTCCGGCCAGCCCTATCCGCTGGTCGACGAGCGCGTGCCGCTGGTGGAGCTCCCGAGCCTGGACATCTACAACGACCACTTCCCCATGCGGATGCCCGGCATCTGGGAACTGAAGGACCGCTGGGACTGGGCCGAGGTGACGGCGTTCTCGTCGGGCACGTTCCCCGAGCCCCTCGCGTTCTCGCTGCGGGCGTGGGACCACCTCCGCCAGCGGCCCGGTGAGTTCGACCTGGTGCAGGACAACCAGTGCCTGGGCTACGGCCTGCTGCTGATGGAGCGCATGGGCCTGCCCGTGCTCGGCACCGTCCACCACCCGATCACCGTCGACCGCCGCCTGGAGATGGAGCACGCGGAGACGGCCCGTCAGCGCTGGTCGAAGTCGCGCTGGTACGCGTTCACCAAGATGCAGACGAAGGTGGCCAAGCGGCTGCGCCGGGTCATCACGGTGTCGCGCAACTCCTACGACGACATCTGCCGTGATCACCTGGTGTCGCCCGAGCGGCTGCACATCGTGCCCGTGGGCGTGGACCCCGAGCTGTTCCGGCCCATGCCGGGCGTGCAGCGGAACCCGAACCAGATCATCTCGACGGCGTCGTCCGACGTGGCCATGAAGGGCCAGCGCTACCTGCTCGAGGCGCTCGCCAAGCTCCGCACGGAGTTCCCCGACCTCAAGCTCGTGCTGGTCGGGCGGCTCAAGGAGGGGTCCGCGGCGCAGCGCACGATCCAGACGCTCGGCCTGGAGGGTGCGGTCGAGTTCGTCTCCGGCGTGACGGACGAGACGATCGTGGAGCTCTACAACTCCTCGGCGTGTGCGGTGGTGCCGTCGCTGTACGAGGGCTTCTCGCTGCCGGCGATCGAGGCCATGAGCACGGGCTGCCCGCTGGTCGCGACGACCGGCGGCGCGATCCCCGAGGTGTCGGGTCCCGACGGCGACACGTGCTTCGCGGTCGCCCCCGGCGACGCCGATGCACTCGCCACGGGGATCCGCCGGGCGCTGACCGATCCCGAGGCGGCCCAGGCGATCGGCCTCCGTGGGCGCGACCGCGTGATCCACCGCTGGACGTGGCGCCAGACGGCCGAGAAGACCGTCGTGCACTACCGGGCCCTGCTCGACGAGGCCGCAGGCCGAGCCGGTAGCGCAGCGGCCGCAGGCCGAGCCGCAACCACCCCCACCCCCGATCCCGCCCCGACCGCTCCGCCGGCGGGCGACAGGAGCTGAAGCGAGTGCTCACCGTCGACTACGAACTGCTCGGACTCCAGGCCGGAGATCTGGTGCTCGACATGGGCGCCGGCGCGGGCCGCCACTCGTTCGAGTGCTTCCGCCGGGGCGCGCAGGTGGTGTCGCTCGACTACGGCTTCGACGAGCTGCCGCCGGTCCGGGACCTGTTCTGGGCCATGAAGGAGTCGGGCGAGGCGCCGCAGAGCTCGCTGGGCGCGTGCATCAACGGCGACGCGCTGCGCCTGCCGTTCCCCGACGCCACGTTCGACCGGGTCATCTGCTCCGAGGTCTTCGAGCACATCCCCGACGACCGGGGTGCCATGGCCGAGCTGCACCGGGTGCTGCGTCCGGGCGGCGTGCTGGCTGCCACCGTGCCCTCCTGGATGCCCGAGAAGATCTGCTGGCAGCTGAGCGCCGAGTACCACGCGCCGCTGTCGGTCGGCGGCCACGTCCGGATCTACACCGAGGGCATGTTGAAGGACCGGTTGATCGACGCCGGCTTCCGTCCCGAGGCGTCGCACCGGGCTCACGCGCTGCACTCGCCGTACTGGTGGCTCAAGTGCCTGGTCGGCCCGACCAACGACACGCACCCGCTCGTGCAGGCGTACCACAAGCTCCTGGTGTGGGACATCGCCAAGGCGCCGGCCATCACCCGCACCACCGAGCGCGTGCTCAACCCCGTGCTCGGCAAGAGCGTGGTCGTGTACTCGCGCCGGACGGTCGGCGGCGGCGCCGCAGCTGCAGCGTCGACCACGGTGGCCGAGTCGGCCGCCGGCAGCACGGACGACGACCCGCCCGCCGCGGCGACCAACGGGTCGGCCGCGGGCACGCACGACGACGACAGCCCCGTGGAGGATGCCACCAGTGTCCCGGTCTGAGGTCTTCCTCGCGGACGTCGAGGGCATCGTCAGCGCCCAGCAGCTGACGGCCACCGTCGACGCCGTCGCGGAGTGGCAGCTCGACACCGGCATGGTGCCGTGGTTCCCCGGCGGCCACGCCGACACGTGGAACCACACCGAGGCGCTGATGGCGCTGATGCTCGGCGGCCGGCGCGCCGAGGCCGAGCTGGGCTTCCAGTGGCTGCGATCCATCCAGCGGCCCGACGGGTCCTGGCACCAGTACTACCTGGCCGACCGGGTCGAGCAGGACAAGCTCGACGCCAACTGCTGCGCCTACGTCGCGGCCGGCGTCTGGTTCCACTGGCTGCTCTACCAGGACCGCGGCGCGCTCGAGGAGCTGTGGCCCATGGTCGACGCGGCGATCGAGTTCGTGCTCGACCTGCAGACGCCGCGCGGCGAGATCCTCTGGGCCCGCCACGCGGACGGCACGCCGTGGAGCTTCGCCCTGCTGACCGGCTCGTCGTCGATCTGCCACAGCCTGCGCTGCGCGATCGCGATCGCCGAGACGCTGGGCCACGAGCGCCCCGACTGGGAGCTGTCGGCGGCCCGGCTGTCCAAGGTCATCCGCGAGGAGCCCGACGCCTTCGCCCCCAAGCACCGGTGGGCGATGGACTGGTACTACCCGGTGCTGTGCGGCGCGATCACGGGCGAGGCCGGTCGTGAGCGCCTGGAGCACCGCTTCGACGCCTTCGTGACGGACGGCTGGGGCGTGCGCTGCGTGTCGGACCGGCCGTGGATCACGGCCGCGGAGACGTGCGAGTGCGCCATGGCGCACCTGGCCGTCGACGACCGGGACCGGGCGCTCGAGCTCTTCTCCTGGGCGCAGCGGCTGCGCACCGAGGAGGACCGCTACTGGACCGGCATCGTCCTGCCCGACGAGGTCCACTTCCCCGGCGGCGAGCAGTCGACGTACACCGCCTCGGCGATCATCCTGGCCGCCGACGCGTTGGCCGGGGGGTCGCCCGCGTCGCACCTGTTCACCCGACCCGACGAGCTTCCGGAGCTCATCGAGGAGCAGACTCGTACCGATGCCGTCGAACCGTCCTGAACCTCTGCGCCGGACCCGCCCCGGCCGCGCCCTGCTGGTCGCCCTGGCCCTCGTGATGGCCGCCGGCGCCGTCCTCGCCGTCCCGTCGGTGGCCGGCGCCCAGGACGCTCCCACCACCACCGTGGCGGAGGTCGGGCCCGTGTCGGACTGCTCGCCCGGCCACATCGTCCGCCGGCCCGACTGCGGCATCCCGCCGGAGTCCCCCACGGATCCGGGCGGCTGGATCCAGGTGTCGCTCTTCTACCTGATCTGCGCCGCGGTCGTCGGCATCGTGGCCTTCGTGTGGTGGCGATCCCGAGTCGCCCGCAACGAGCGCCGCGCCGCCGGCCGGGACCCGCTCACGCTCGCGAGGGCCAGCGGTCAGGGCGTGCGCCGCAGCACCCGCAACGAGCCGGTCGCCGAGACCTCCTCGAAGCGCCCCGAGGCCACCGCCGGCAGGTAGATCCGCTCGTACGGCGGACGACCTCCGTCGGCGGGGTCGGGGAACACGTCGTGGATGGCCAGCAGGCCGCCGGGCGCCACGTGCGGCGTCCACAGCCGGTAGTCCTGGTCGGCCGGCTCCTCGCCGTGGCCGCCGTCGATGAACACCAGCGCGCACGGCGTGGTCCAGAAGCCGGCGACGGTCGGCGAGTCGCCCACCACCGCCACCACGTTCGGCTCGAGGCCGGCGTCGTGGACGGTGCGGCGGAAGATCGGCAGGGTGTCCATGCGCCCGACGGCGGGGTCGACGAGATCGGGCTCGTGCCACTCCCAGCCGGGCTGGTTCTCCTCGGAGCCGCGGTGGTGGTCGATCGCCAGCAGGACGGTGCCGCCCTCCCGGGCGGCGGCACCGAGGTAGACCGAGGACTTGCCGCAGTAGGAGCCGACCTCGAGGAGCGGTGCGCCGGGCACGGCCGCGGACGCCGCCACGCCGGCCTGGTACAGCGCCAGGCCCTCGTCGGGCGGCATGAAGCCGCGGGCGGCCTCGGCGGCGGCACGGACGTCGGGGTCCATCTCGACAGGTGCGATCGCAGGCTCGGTCATGCGGAGTGCGGGCTCGGCGGCGATCAGATCGGCAGGTCGCCGTGCAGCATCTCGAGGTCGTCCTCGTCCGGCTCCTCGCCGTGGTGGGTGACCTTGAACAGCCACCGGTCGAGGATGACGTAGCGGCCCACCCAGACGATGCCGAAGCCCAGCAGCTGGGCGAAGAACACCGCGATCGGCTCGATCAGACCCTCGTCGTGGACCTGCTGCTCCACCAGGTACGTCAGGCCCGTGGCGGCCGCGACGCCGAGCATGGCGGCCACCCAGAACACCAGGACCTGCGTGCGGAGCCGGTCCTTCGAGGTGTCACGCCAGACGAACATCTTGTTGGCGAAGAAGTTCGGGACCGTGAGGATGGCGGCGGACACGATCGACGCCGTCGTGTAGTTCCGGTCGAACACGAGGGCGCCCAGGACCTGGATCAGGACCTGGCCGACGGGGACGAAGACGACGGAGACCGCTGCGTAGCGGATCTGCTTGCGACCCTCGTCGGAGCGGGCGTGGTCGAGGACCGCGGCAGGGCTGATCTTCACGGATCACCACCGTACCGGAGGCCCCCTCACCGGTTCCCATCGGCGGCCGGCGGCCCGGTCGGGCCCCGCAGGGACGCTCCACGGCCGTGACACCGGCCACGGATGCCGGTCCCACGGCGTCGGGACCGCCGACCCCGGGGCAGGATGGCGCCATGGACCAAGCCGCTGTGGACGCACTGATCGCCCTGCTCGACCTGGAGCCGATCGAGGTGAACATCTTCCGCGGTCTGAGCCCCGACCGGGGTGACCAGCGGGTGTTCGGCGGCCAGGTGGCGGGCCAGGCGCTCGTGGCGGCCGCCCGCACGGTCGAGGCCCCGCAGATGGTCCACTCCCTGCACGCCTACTTCCTCCGCCCCGGCGACCCGACCGTGCCGATCATCTACGAGGTCGACCGCACGCGGGACGGCCGGTCGTTCGCCACCCGCCGGGTGAAGGCGGTGCAGCACGGGCGCAGCATCTTCACGCTGTCGGCCAACTTCCAGTCGCCCGAGGAGGGCTTCGACCACCAGTTCGACATGCCGTCCGGCCTGCCGGAGCCGGACGAGTTGCCCGACTTCCGGACGCGCATGGCGCCGTACCGCGAGCAGTTCCCCGAGTGGTTCGAGCGGCCGCGGCCGATCGACACCCGCTACTGCGAGCTCGGCCCGTGGGAGCGCAAGGAGGACCGGCCGCCGTTCCAGCACGTGTGGCTGAAGGCGAACGGCGTCCTGCCCGACGACCCGGTGCTGCACATCTGCGTGCTGACCTACGCCTCGGACATGACGCTGCTCGACACGTCGCTGCTCCCGCACGGCTCGTCGTTCACGGTCGGCGAGGTGTTCATGGCCTCGCTGGATCACGCCATGTGGTTCCACCGGCCGTTCCGCGCCGACGAGTGGCTGCTCTACGCGCAGGACACGCCGAGCGCGAGCGGCGGGCGGGGGCTCGGCCGGGGCCTGGTGTACTCCCACGACGGGCGCCTGGTCGCGTCGGTCGTCCAGGAGGGCGTGATCAGGAGGATGCGATGACCCGGCGGCTCCGACCCGCGCTGACCGGCGCGCTCGCGGTCGCGGCGGCGACTGCCCTGCTCGTCGGCTGCTCCGACGACGACGCCGCGTCGAGCACCACCGTGGCCGATGGCCCGACCACGTCGACGACCGCCGGCGACGGCGGTGGGACCCCCTCGCCGGGCTCCCTGGACGGCGCGGAGGTGCGCCTGGTCGACCTCGGCCTGGACCTCGACTCGCCGATCGACGTGACCTTCCGTCCCGGCAGCACCTCGCTGATCATCGCCGAGCGCGCCGGCACGATCCGCGAGGCGGTCCGCGACGGCGACGGCTTCCGCATGGCGGACTCACCGATCATCGACCTGACCCGCGCCGTGGGCAGCCTGAGCTCCGAGCGCGGACTGCTCGGCGTAGCCGTGTCGCCCGACGGCGACCACCTGTACGCGAGCTACACCGAGGCCGGCAACGGCGACTCGCGGATCGTCGAGTACCCGCTGACCGGCGAGGACGGCAAGCTGCGCGCCGACCCCGCGGCGTCGCGGCAGCTGGTCGCCATCGAGCAACCGTTCGCCAACCACAACGGCGGCGCGCTCCGGTTCGGCACGGACGGGATGCTGTACGCCGGCTTCGGCGACGGCGGGGCGGCCGACGACCCGTCGGGCAACGGGCAGGCCCGCGACACGCTGCTCGGCAAGATCCTGCGGATCGACCCGTCGGCACCGCGCGGCGTGCCCGCTGACAACCCGTTCGCCAGCGGCGCCGCTGACGGCGAGGACGCCGAGCCGCTCATCTGGGCGACCGGGCTGCGCAACCCGTGGCGCATCGACGTCGACCCGGCCACCGGCGACCTCTGGATCGGCGACGTCGGCCAGAACGAGTTCGAGGAGGTGGACCGCCTGGCGGCGTCCGACGGCGGCGGCCGAGGGGCGAACCTGGGCTGGGACGTCTTCGAGGGCAACGAGCGCTTCCGCGGCGCCGACCCGGCGCCCGGCGCCGCCAGCGCCGGCCCGTTCGTGGCGCCGGTCCTGACGTACTCCCACGACGAGGGCTGCTCGATCACCGGCGGTGTGGTGGTCCGCGACCCACGGCTCCCGGCGCTCGACGGTGCGTTCCTCTACGGCGACTTCTGCCAGCCGTGGGTGCGTGCGGTGCGCGTGGGTGAGGACGGGGCCGTGGAGACCGGCGACCTGGGTCTGGACGTCGGGTCCGTGGTCTCGTTCGCCCGTGGCCCCGACGGCGAGGTCTACGTGGTCAGCCTGGACGGCACGGTCGGCCGGCTCGACCCGGCTTGACCCGCTCTGTTCCCGTCCCGGCACCCGAACAGGGGCCGGAGCGGGAACGAAACCGCAGGCCGCGTGCGGCGACTCTCAGTTGGAGAGGGTGGGGTCCTTCTCCATCTCGTCGAGCTGGGCGGCGATGAGGTCGCGCACCCGCTCCTTGAGCGAGTTCACGTCGTCGAGCGTCATGCCCTCGGTGCTGACCGGCTCCATCACGTGCACCGCTGCGTTGGCGCGGCCGAAGCGCCAGTCGTGCTTGCGCAGCGCCTCCTTGGTGCCGTGCACGGCGAGGGGCAGGATCGGCACCTGCGTCTCGATCGCCAGCCGGAACGCGCCGTCCTTGAACTTGCCGAGCTCACCGTCGGCGGCACGGGTGCCTTCCGGGAAGATCATGATGCAGACCTTCTTCTTCAGGTACCACTTGCAGCGGTCCATGGCCTTGGACGCCGAGTCCTTGTCGCCGCGGTCGAGCTTGATGTCGCCGGCGAGGTACATGAGCCAGCCCGCGATCGGGATCTTGAACATCTCCTTCTTGGACAGCCACTTCATCTCCCACGGGAGGTGGCTGATCAGGAGGATGTCCACGAACGACTCGTGGTTGGCCACGACCACGTACGGGTTGCGCGGGTTGGCCGGCAGGTCGCCCGTCACCCGGAAGTGCCACATGGGCGTGAGCTTCTGATGCAGCACCGGCATCTTCCGGTACAGGTAGCCCGACCAGTAGTGCGTGCGGTCGAACGGCAGCGTCACCACGTAGGTGACGACGATCAGCGGGATGAACACGATCACGCTGAACGCGAACGCCAGCCAGGACCACACGGACCAGATGGTGTCCGAGAGCGTCGGGCGCAGGGCCCGCACCTCGGCGGGGCCGTCGGACGAGCCGTCGGCGGAGGAAGAAGAGCCGGCCATGGGTGAACACTACGCGCCGCTGGAGCCGCCGAGGTCAGCGGTGCCGCCCCTCATGGGCTGAGCCCCGCTCAGGTCAGCGTGTACCGGTAGACGTTGGTCTCACGCGGCTCGAACCCGATGCGCTGGTAGAGCCGGTTCGCGGCCTCGCGGCTGGGGCGCGAGGTCAGGTCGACCGTCTTCGCACCCAGCGAGCGGGCCAGCTCCAGCGCCTGACGGTTGAGCGCCTCGCCGACCCCTCGTCCCCGCGCGTCGCCGTCCACGACGACGTCCTCGATCCAGGCGCGGACGCCGGTGGGGATGGGGAACACGACCAGCGTCATGGACCCGAGCACGGTGCCGTCGTCGTCGCGGGCGAGCAGCAGGTGGCACGCGTCCGAGGCCACGATCGCGCCCAGCGCGGCTGCGTCGGGCGGCGGGGACGAGCTCGAGAGCTGGGGGATCAGGCGGGCCATCGCGGCCACCAGATCGTCGTCGACGGCGGTGCACGTCTCGATCCGCATGGCCGCCGACGCTACCGCCGGCACGCGCCGAGGGGCGCCGGTGGGAGCCCGCGACCTCGCCGGTAGGGTGAGCTGATGGGGAACCTGGAGTGGACGGACGGGGCGGCGGCCCACCGTCGAGAGCGGGAACAGGGCCACAGCGGCCAGGAGCGGGAACCGGGCCACAACGGCCAGGAGCGGGAACCGGGCCACAGCGGCCGAGAGCGGGAACAGGGCCACAGCGGGCCGGTGCTGGTCGCGGCGTTCGAGGGCTGGAACGACGCGGGCGATGCCGCGACCGGCGCGGTCGAGCACATGTGGGAGCGCTGGGACGCGACGACGCTCGCGTCGATCGACCCCGAGGAGTTCTACGACTTCACCACCACGCGACCCCACGTCCGCCGTGACGACAGCGGCCGCCGCACGATCGACTGGCCCGCGAACGAGTTCGGCTGGGCCGAGCCCGACGGGACCGACGGTGTGGTCCTGCTCCGCGGTGTCGAGCCGCAGCTGCGGTGGCGGACGTTCTGCGCCACCGTCCTGGAGGTGGCCGACGAGCTCGGCTGTGCCTGGGTGCTGACGGTCGGCGCCCTGCTGGCCGACGTGCCCCACACCCGCCCGACGCCGGTGTTCGGCACCGCCGAGGACCCCGCGCTCGGCGGCCGTCTGGCACTGGGACCGTCCGAGTACCAGGGACCCACCGGCATCCTCGGCGTGCTGCAGGGCGAGTGCGCGACTCGTGGCATCCCGTCGGCATCGCTGTGGGCGGCCGTGCCGTCCTACGCGCCGTCGGCGCCGTCGCCCAAGGCTGCGGTCACGCTGGCCGCCCGGGCCGTCGGACTGCTCGGCACGACGATCGACACGAGCGTGCTCGACCTGGCGAGCCTGAGCTACGAACGCCAGCTCGACGAGCTCGTCGCCGAGGACGACACGACGTTGGAGTACGTCCACCTGCTCGAGCGCCAGCACGACGCGTCGGAGCCGACCGACGGTGTCGTGCCCAATGCGGACCAGCTGCTCGACGAGGTGGAGCGCTTCCTCCGAGAGCAATAGCGGTCAGCTCCCGGGGCCCTCCGGCTCCTCCGGCTCGCCGTCCCAGACGCTCTCGCGGGGCAGGTCGTAGAGCACCTCGACCTCCTCGCCGCGCAGCGCCGCGAACGCGTGCGGACCCCAGTGCTCCACGCCGGCGGTGGGCGTCGGGAGGTCGTCCGGGCTGAACCAGCCGACGTCGAGGGTCTCGAGCGGGTGGCCGCGCAGCTCGCCGCCGACGGCCCGGCACAGGAACACGAGCGAGTAGAGCGGGATGCGGGTGAAGCCCAGGCGGAGGCCGTCGAACACGCCGAGCAGCCGCTCGACGACCACCTCGATGCCGGTCTCCTCCCGCACCTCCTTCACCGCGACCTCGCTGGCCGAGTAGCCGATGTCGGCCCAGCCGGTCGGGTACAGCCAGATGCCGGAGTCGGCCCGCTGGAGCAGCAGGATCTCGCCGCGGTCGTTGCCGACGACCGCGCCCACGGCCACCTTCGGCGTCACGTAGCCGGGCACGCCCTCGCCGACCACGCGCATCCACTCGTCGACGCTGGAGCGCACGGTGCCCTCGGGATGGGCGTGGCCACGGGCCGCCCGGATCTCCGCGGCCACGTGGAGGACCTCCTCGTAGCGCTCCCGCTCGTAGAGGTTGGTCGAGAAGGCCAGGCCGGTCCGGGCGATGCCCGCGAGCGCCTCGCTCCAGCGCACCAGGTCGGTCTCGGTCACGCCGTCGGCGACCGGGGATGGCTCGTCCTCCATGGGCAGGAACCTACCCGGCGTCGTCCGGCGGTCCATCGAGTGTCAGGCCCTCGCTCCCGGTGCAGCCATCGTCGCTCTGCGACGACCAGCGCACACGGAGCGGGCCACAGCTGGCTTGCCGGCGTCAGGCCACGGGCTCGAGCGCGTGCAGGAGCGCCCGGCGGATCTCCTCCTGGTGGTCCGGATCGACGATCTTCGAGCCGTTGCTCGACACCACGTAGAAGGCGTCGACCACGTCCGCACCCATGGTGTGGATCTTGGCGGTCCGGACGTCGACGTTGAGGTCGGTCAGCGCCCGGGTCAGCCGGTACAGCAGGCCGATGCTGTCGGCGCCGACCACCTCGAGCACCGTCGCATCCGCGCTGGCGTCGTTGTCGAACCGCACGGCGTGGCCCAGCTGGTGGATGCCGGGACGCCGGCGGGCGCGGTGGGTGCGGATGCGCTCGTCGAGCCGGGCCTGGATCGCCAGCCGGCCCTCCAGCACCTTGGCCACGTCCTCGCCGACCCGGTCCCAGGGGATCATCCCGCTCGGGCCGGCGTCCACGCGGAACTCGTCGAGCGCCATGCCGCCCTCGGAGTGGATGGCGGCGCTGATGACGTCGAGCCCGTGGAGGGCCAGCACGCCGGCGACGCGGTGGAAGACGCCGGGACGGTCGGGGCAGACGACGGTGATCGAGTCGTCCTCGGCCAGGAACTGCACGCCGCCCTTGCGGAGCAGCTCGCGCTGGGCCTCGGACGGGAACGGGTCCGACACCACCTCGTCCACGCGCTCGCCGTTGAGCAGCTTGGACGTCCGGTTGGCCAGCTGGTCGACGAGCTGCGCCTTCCACTCGCTCCAGGCGAGCGGGCCGGTGGCCAGGCCGTCGGCCTCGGACACCGCACGGAGCAGCGCCAGCCGCTCGGGCGTCTGCACGGTCCGGGCCACGAGCTCGATCGTCGCCGGGTCGTCGAGGTCGCGGCGGGTGGCCACGTCGGGCAGCAGCAGGTGGTGCCGCACGGCGTGGGCGACCATCGCCACGTCGTCGGGCTCGAAGCCCATGCGGCTGCAGATCGTGGTCGCGAGCTCCTCGCCGACGACGCTGTGGTCGCCGGGGTAGCCCTTGCCGATGTCGTGCAGCAGCGCGGACATCTCCAGCAGGTCGCGCCGGGTCCGGGCGCCCAGTCGGGACGCCTCCGACGCCGCCTCGAGCAGATGGCGGTCGACGGTGAAGCGGTGCAGCGCGTTGCGCTGGATGCGGGACCGGGTCGGCGCCCACTCCGGCATGAGCCGGACCCACAGGCCCCACCGGTCGAGCGCCTCCACCACGGGGATGGCGGCGGTGCCCGACTCGAGCAGCTGCACCAGCAGCTCCCGCGCCTCGGGCGGCCAGGGGTCGCCCAGTTCGGGTGCGGCCTGCAGCGCCTCGAGCGTGGCGACGGAGATGCGGGTGGGCACTCGGGCCGCGGCCAGCGCCACCCGGAGGACGGTCACCGGGTCGGTCACCGGCGCGGACTCGTCGGGCAGGGCGATGCGCCCGTTGCGGAGCACCAGGTCGCCCTCGAGGGCACGATCGCGACGGAAGCGACCGAAGCGGGACGCCTCCAGGTTGGTGCGGACCTCGTGCCAGCTCTCGTCGCTGACCCATGCGATCGCCCGACCGTCGATGGCGACGCGGCTCATGAGCCCGTCGGCGTCCACGTCACCCAGGCGGGGAGCGATCGCGTCCTGGTCGGCCAGCGTCAGCGTGTCGCCCGGCCGGCCGCTCGCACGGTGCAGCTCCACGCGCACCGCCAGCAGCTCGTCGTGGTGCACCCGCAGCTCGGCGAGCACCCGTTCGTCGATGTCGGCGCCCGCGGCGCGGGCCCAGCCGAGGGCGTGGACGTCGCGCAGGCCGCCGCGACCCTCCTTGAGGTCGGGCTCCAGGTCGAAGGCCACCTCGCCGTGCGCCAGATGGCGCTGCTCGACGGCGGCGCTCAGCACCTCGAGCCACTTGCGCCCCTTGCGCTGCCAGTTCATCCGCGCCTTCTCGGCGAGCTCGCCGGTCAGGTCGGCGTCGCCGGCGAGGTGCCTCGCCGAGAGCAGGGCGGTGGCGGTCTCGAGGTCGTCGGAGGCGAGCGCCAGGGTGTCGCGCACGGAGCGGACGGCGTGGCCGAGCTTCAGTCCCTCGTCCCAGATCGGGTACCAGAGCCCGTCGGCCACCTTCGACGCGTCGACGCCGCGGTCGGTGAGCAGCAGCAGGTCCAGGTCGGACTGCGGACAGAGCTCACCGCGCCCCTGGCCGCCGACCGCGACCAGCGCCATCCCGGCACCACCGCCGGGCGCGGCAGCGACGGCGTCGTCCCATAGCGCGCGGAGCCAGGCCTCCACGACCCGCCCGTAGGCGTCGCAGAAGGCCCTCCCCGTGAGCGAGCGGTCGTCGAGCAGCTCGCTGCGATGCAGTGGTGCAGCCATGAGTTGGCGCGGCCCTTTCGGTGATCCCCGATGTCCCCCCGGCCAGGTCGGGCCTGCCCTGACCGGAGGGACGCCCCGTGGGTCGGGGATCGTGTCCGGGTCAGATCGCGGCGGCGCCGGTCTCCCCGGTACGGATGCGGATGAGCTCGTCGACCGAGGTGACCCACACCTTGCCGTCGCCGATCTTGTCCGTCTTGGCGGAAGCGGCGATCGCGTCGGCCACCGCCGCGGCGTCGCCGTCCTCGACGATGGCCTCGACCTTGACCTTGGGGAGGAAGTCGACCTGGTACTCAGTCCCGCGGTAGGTCTCGGTGTGACCGCCCTGGCGGCCGAAGCCGCGGACCTCGGTCACGGTCATGCCGACCACGCCGATGCCCTTCAGTGCGTTCTTGACGTCATCGAGCTTGAACGGCTTGATGACGGCGGTGACCAGTTTCATGAGTGCTGTCCCTTCTGTCCGGTACATACCGCGGCGATCACGCCCCGGCCCACGGTGACTTCACCGACGGTTCCCGAGTCGGCTACGCGTGCGCGCTCCGACGTCGGTGGTTGCCCCGTGTCCCTGTGACCAGGCCGATGCCCAGGGCATCGACGTGCGCCGCATGGCACGAGGAGGACGACGAGGCCGCGGTCGCAGCCACACCCGCCATCTCCCGGTCCGCACCGTTGAGAGGCGCGGTACGACAGGTCGAACCCGTCGTCGGTCCGGTCGGCTGGAAGGTGGTGCCCGATCGCATGTCTCGTGTCCTGGCCCTTCAGGATGGTCGACCGCTCCGTCGGGGAGCGGCCTCATCCGGATGAGATCAGAGCGCAGCAGCCACGCTCCGACGGTGGCCCGCCGTCACGCTCGTCCGTGCTCCTCGGGCGGCGAACCTACGGACATCGTGTTTCCGCAGTGTTACCTGCCGCGGGACGTTCCGTTACGCCGTCCGCGGAGGAGCGCGGCGGAGCCGGCCGTAGGATCGTCCGCATGGCCGTTCGCAGCGACTGCCGCCACTACTCCAGCCGCACCGTGGGCCCCGACGAGGTGGTCCAGCGCTGCCGGGTCGACTTCGCCGAGCAGGCCCCCTTCGCCTGCCCCGAGGGGTGCCTGTTCTTCGAGCCCCGCTCGATCACGGACGCCGGCTGGAGCCGCGACCCCGACGCCGGCTGACGGGCGGGCGGCGGCGCGGGCCACCGGCGCCTGGCGCGACCGGATACCCCGGCGCCGCCGGTCAGCGATGGCGCTGGAGGTGCACGTGCGCCTTGGCCGCCCCCCACGTGAGCCCGGGCTCGGCCAGCGCCGGATCCACGTCGGCGAACCCCGCCGGTGTGAGCCCGTAGCGGTCGTCGGGGAACGCGCGACGGTCGAACTCGTCGCGCTCCACCGCCGGCACGCCGGCCGCGACCAGCACCTCGGTCGGGAACCGCACGGCGTCGCGGAGCACCTGCAGCGGCGTCCCCCGCTGGTCGTCCACGTCCCGGGCGAGTAGCGCCCGCAGGCGCTCGACGACCTCGGCACGGCACCGGCGCGCCGCGTCGTCGGTGGCGTCGCGCAGCCGGTCGTCCACCACCACGCCGGTGCGGGCGCAGGTGTCGGCCACACAGCGGTGCACCCAGCCGTCGATCACCGCGTCCACGGCGTCGACGAGCTGCTCGGAGTAGGCGGCGAAGCGCTGCTCGTCGGTGGGCCCTGTCGGATCGACCGGCCCTGTCGGATCGACCGGCCCTGCCGGATCGGTCGGGCCGTCGGTGGGTCGGTCGTGGTCGGCCACGGCCCCAGTCTGTCGCGGCACGGCGTGCCGCCACGTGGGCCCTGGCGGCGGCGCCGGCAGACAGCCCGCCGCGTCGACGGGTAGGAACGGGGCATGCGCATCCGGGCGACGGCCGTGTTCGAGCGGGTCGTCTACAACTGCTTCGTCTCGGACCCGAACCGCCCGGATCATCCGGTGCTCGAGATGGACGCGCTGCTCCGGGACGGCGACGCCGACGGCCCGGTGCTGCTGCCGGTCCCCCAGTTCATGGCGCTGGTCGGCGGACCGGAGGTGGCCGAACCGATCCTGCGCCGCCTGTCGTCGCAGGGACGGGTCGTCCGTCACCAGGACGTGGCCCACCTCTCGTTCCCCACCTGGCAGCTCGTCGACGACTGAGCCGCTCCCCGGCAGCGTGCCGGCCGGCGGAGCCCCGTGGGCAGCGGTGCGTGCGGATGCCCACGGCGATCAGCCCGGCGGCACCGCGGGTGGAGCGGGCGGCGGTGCGACGGTCGTCTCGGGCGGCGCCGTCGTGGGTGTGGCGGTGGGCTGGGGAGCCGCCGACGTCGTGGTGGTCGACGCCGTCGTCGTGGTCGAACCGCTCTCGTCGAGCGCGGTGGACTGGGGCGGCAGGAGCGAGCCGTCGGGTGTGGCGCCCGGATCGCCCGTCGGACCGAGCGGGTCCCGCAGCACCCCGGGCAGCTCGGAGCCCCGGCACGCCAGTACGACCGTGGACCGACCGATGCTCACGCCGGGGATGCACGGCAGCAGGTAGCCGTCGGCGACCGGGACCTCGACCGGGCCGCCCCAGAGCGCCTCCGCAGGTCCGGACATGACGAGCGCGTCGCCACGGACCACCGCGTCGACGCCGAGGCGATCGGGCCCGGCGACGAGCTGGCCGTCCATGATCCGCAGGTCGGTGCCGAGCGCGGAGGAGAGCGCCTCGACCAGGACCTCGATCCGGACGTCGCCCTCGCCGATCGAGTCCACTCGGACCGTCCCGGACGTCAGCGACACGTCGCCCCGGATGTCGGTGAGCCGGTAGTCGGCCCGGGCGACCGCCAGCCCCGCCACGGTGCCGTCGGTGATGTGGATCTCCAGCTCGTCCAGACCGCCGCCGAACAGGGCCGGCAGCACGACCGGACGCAACCCGCCCGGCACCGACACCTCGATGTCGCCGGTGATGCCGCTGGCGCGGAGCTGCTCGACGACGCGGTCTTCCGTGTAGCGACGTCCGAACCACTCGATCGCTGCGACGGCGCCCACGAGCAGCAGGACCGAGATGGCGACCACGGCGATCCAGCGGCCCCGGGCGGGCCGGCCGGTGCCGGGCTCGGCGTCGTCGCCCGCCGCGGGCGCGGCCCAGACC
>JAEXGP010000077.1 GCA_023450775.1 Actinomycetes bacterium
CGACTGTGGTGGTGCGACGACGCAGAGGACTGGTGGCACCTCCGGTGCGCCGACACGCCGGGCCTGCCGGACGAGGGCGCGGGTGACCGGGGTGCACCGGCGCTCGACGTGCCCGGCGAGGTCGGCGAGCCGCGCTGGGTCTCCGGCGGCAACCGCTACGGGTTCACCGACGACGGCCGGGTCGTGCTGGCGCTGACCCACCAGGGACTGGACTCCGTGCAGGTCTGGGACCCGGCGACCGGCTCGCTCGAGCCGCTCCCGGCCCCGCCCGGCGGGTTCACGTCGGTGGAGCACCTGGCCGTGCTCGGTCACGTCGTCGGGGTCGCCGGCGGCGGGGGAGCGCAGCCCACCTCCGCCTGGTCGGTGGACCTCCGCACCGGTCGGGTGGTGGACCACCGTGCGAGCTGTCCCCACGCGGTGCCGAGCCTGCCCGCCGGCTCGATCTCGGTGCCCGAGGGCATCACGTTCCCCACCGAGGACGGCGAGGAGGCCCACGCGCTCTTCTACCCGCCCCGCGGCGACGGCGTGGCGGCGCCGGCGGGCGAGCTCCCGCCGCTCGTGGTCCGCATCCACGGCGGCCCCACCGCGGCCGCCCGGGCCGAGTACTCCCCGTCGGTGCAGTTCTGGACGTCGCGTGGCTTCGCCGTGGTCGACGTCAACTACCGCGGATCGACGGGCTACGGCCGTCGCTACCGCGACCTCCTGCGGGGCCGCTGGGGCGTGGCGGACGTCCAGGACTGCGTGGCCGCCGTCCAGTGGCTCGCCGAGCAGGGTCGGGTCGACGGGAGCCGGTGCGTGATCCGCGGCGGTTCCGCCGGTGGCTTCACGGCGCTCGAGGCGACGTGCCGCTCCGACGTGTTCGCCGCCGCGTGCAGCCTCTACGGCGTGACCGACCTGCGTGCGCTCGCGGCGGACACCCACAAGTTCGAGTCCCGCTACCTGGACGGCCTGGTCGGCCCGTACCCGCAGGAGGCCGCTCGCTACGAGGAGCGGTCGCCGCTCTTCCACGCCGAGCTGCTCGACCGGCCGGTCCTGCTGCTGCAGGGCACCGAGGACCCGATCGTCCCGCCGTCGCAGGCCGAGGTGCTGCGTGAGGCCCTGCACGCGGGCGGCATCCCGCACGCGCTGATCCTGTTCCCGGGCGAGGCGCACGGGTTCCGCTCGGCGGCCACGATCGTGCGCGCGCTCGAGGCCGAGCTGGCGTTCTACGGCGAGGTGCTCGGGTTCGAGCCCGCCGACGACCTGCCGCCGCTCCAGCTCGAGCGCTGACCCGCGCCTGCGGCTACGACGTCGGGACGAGGCGCAGCAACGCGCCCGGATTCGCGTCCTGGGCGACCCAGAGCGAGCCGTCCGGCGCCTGGCGCACGGTCCGGAGCCGGCCCCGGTCGGTGAGGCGGGTGTCGATGCCCTGCAGCGTCGAGCCCGAGATCCTGACGAACAGCAGGCGGGTGCCCTTGAGCACGGCGACGGCCAGCGCGCCGTCCCACTGCCCCCACTGCGCCCCGCTGACGAACGTCGCGCCCGACGGGGCGATCGTCGGGCAGCCGCTCGACCACACCGCGGCGATGGCGCCCGGGATCGAGAGGTCCGTCATCGGCTTGGACTCGTCGTAGCCCGAGCCCACGGGGTTCCACCCGTAGTTGCCGCCACCGACGATGCGGTTGATCTCGTCGTCGCAGCCCGTGCCGTGCTCGACCTCGAACGGCGCGCCGTCGGACGGCCGGAACGACAGGCCCTGTCCGTTGCGGTGGCCCACCGACCAGACGTACGGGTTCCAGGCGCCGCCGGGGTTGCCGGGTGCCGGGGCGCCGGCGGCGGTCAGTCGCAGCACCTTGCCCGCCATGTTGGTGACGTCCTGCGGGTACGTCGGCTGGGCGGCGTCGCCGGTGGTGGCCCAGAGCATGCCGTCGGGACCGAACGCCAGCCGGCAGCCCTGGTGGCGGTTGCCCGAGCCGGCCGGGATGCCGGTGAGGATCGGCGTCTGGTCGGTCAGCGAGCCCAGGTCCTCGGCCACGCGGAACCGGACGATCCGCACGTCGGACACGACGCCCGCCGAGCCACGGTCGTAGCAGGTGTAGATCCAGCGGTTGGTCGAGAAGCCCGGGTCGACGGCCATGCCCAGCAGGCCGCCCTCGCCGGAGGCGACCACATCGCCGATCGTGCCGATCACCTTCCGCACGCCACCGACGACGGCGGCCACCCGGCCGGGTCGTTCGGTGACGATCGGGGTGCCGTCGGGCAGGAAGGCGATCTCCCATGGCGTGGCGAAGCCACCGACGCTCTGGGCGACGCTCAGGTCCACCCCGGTCGGCGGGATGGTCGACGTCGGCGGCGTGGTCGGCGGCACGCAGGCGGCGGCCAGACCCGCGGCGCCGCACAGCGCGACGACGGCGAGCATCCATCGGCGGGGCCGCCCGCTGCGGTGGGACGGACGTTCACCCGGGCGGCGTGCCGCTGCTCGCATGGAGGCCCCCTGTACGTCGGCGCGGTCGGGACGGTCCCTACCCCCATCGGCATCCGGTGACACGGAACTGGAGGGCGCTCCTACGGCACCCGCCGGAGCGGATGTCATCTGGCCGCGCCCCTGTCCCTCGGGCAGGATGGGCGCCATGCGAGTACTGGTGAGCGAGAAGATCGCGGACGGCGGCCTGCAGCGGCTGCGGGACGCGGGCCACGAGGTCGACATCCAGCTGGACCTCACGCCCGAGACGCTGCTGGATGCCGTCAAGGGCGCCCACGCGCTCATCATCCGATCCGCCACCAAGGTGACCAAGGAGGTGCTCGAGGCGGGCACCGACCTGATCGTGGTCGGGCGGGCCGGCATCGGCCTGGACAACGTCGACGTCACCGCCGCCACCGACCGCGGCGTGATGGTCGTCAACGCCCCCCAGTCGAACACGCTGTCCGCCGCCGAGCACACGATGGCGCTGCTGCTGGCGCAGGCCCGCAACGTCCCGCAGGCGCACGCCGCGCTCAAGGCGGGCCGCTGGGAGCGCTCCAAGTGGGAGGGCGTGGAGCTCTCCGACAAGGTGCTCGGGATCATCGGGCTCGGCCGCATCGGCAAGCTCGTGGCCCAGCGGGCGATGGCGTTCGGCATGAAGCTGATCGCGTACGACCCGTTCGTCACGCCCGACCGGGCTCGGCAGATCAACGTGGAGCTGGTCGACCTGGACACCCTGATGTCGCGGTCGGACTTCATCACGCTGCACCTGGCCAAGACGCCCGAGACCGCCGGCCTGATCGGCGCCGAGATGCTCGCCAAGGCCAAGCCGTCGCTGCGCGTGATCAACGTCGCCCGCGGGGGGATCGTCGACGAGGAGGCGCTCGCCGCCGCCATCGCGAACGGCACGATCGCCGGCGCCGCGCTCGACGTGTTCGCCGCCGAGCCGACCACCGAGTCGCCGCTGTTCGAGCTCGACGAGGTCGTCGTCACCCCGCACCTGGGCGCGTCGACCGCCGAGGCGCAGGACAAGGCCGGCGACACGATTGCCGAGATGGTCGAGCTGGCGCTGGCCGGCGACTTCGTGCCGTTCGCCGTCAACGTGAGCGCTGCCGAGGCGTCGGAGTCCGTGCGGCCCTACCTGCCGCTGGCCGAGCGCCTGGGCCGGATCTTCGCGGGTCTGTGCGGTGGCGACGGCGAGAGCGCGAGCGGCAGCGGCAACTCGATCGACATCGAGTACCAGGGCCAGATCGCCGAGTACGACACGCGCATCCTCACCCTGTCGGTGCTCAAGGGCTTCTTCGGTGCCACCAGCGGCGAGCCGGTGTCGTACGTGAACGCTCCGCAGGTGGCCGAGGAGCAGGGCATCGAGGTCCGGCCGACGGCGACCACGACCGCCCGCGACTACGTCAACCTGATCACGCTGCGCAGCGGCGACCACAGCCTGGCCGGCACCCTCGTCGGACTGCGGTCGGTGCCGACGCTGGTCATGATCGACGACCACACCGTGGACGTGCCCCCGTCGGAGCACCTGCTGGTGGTCCGCAACGAGGACCGTCCCGGCATGATCGGGACGGTCGGCTCGGTGCTGGGCGAGGCGTCGCTCAACATCGACGACATGGCGGTCGGTGCGAACGAGCAGGGCGCCAAGGCGATCATGGTCATCGCCACCGACCGCACGGTGCCCGACGACGTCGTCGCCCGCCTCCGCGGCGTGGACGGCATCGTGTCGGCGCACGCCGTCGGCTGAGTCCTGAACCCGAGATTGCGTTGGTTCCCGCCGCTGGGCGACGGCAACCAACGCAATCTCGGTGATCGGCGGGGGTGATCAGAAGCGGAGCAGGGTGACGCCGGTCGGGCGGTCGGCGTCGGTGCGGCCGACCGCTTCGTCCGACACGGTCCACAGGTCGTGGTCGACCACGACCGAACGCAGGATCTGGGGGAAGTACGACGGCGCCAGCTCGTGGACGACCTTGCCGCGGACCACGATCGAGTCGCCCTCCACGCCGAACACGTACACGCCGGTCCAGGGCATGACCGACGGTCCGACCCGGTCGCAGGCATCGGGCGGGCAGGCGAGCGTGGTCGACGGTGCGTCGTCCGCCGGCATGTCAGCCGTGGGCATGTCCTCGGTGGGCATCGGCATCGGCTCGACCGGCATCACGCACTCGGCGTTGGGCGGGCAGTCCCACGATCCCGACGTGGCCACCGGCACGATCGCCTGACGCCGAACCGGGTCCCAGGTGAACGAGTGCGGGTCGTAGCCCACCGCCGAGCTCGCACCGGCCTCGACGTACGAGTCGAGCTCCTTCGGGTCGGTCGGATCGGAGACGTCGAACAAGGTGGCCTTGAAACCGGTGACCCCGCCCGTGTCCTCGTCGGCCTCGGAGCCGATGCCGAGCAGGCGACCGTCGCCGATCGGGTGCAGGTACTCGGAGAAGCCGGGGAGCTTCAGCTCGCCGAGGAGCTTGGGCGCCGAGTCGTCGGACAGGTCGACGGCGAAGAGCGGGTCGGTCTGTCGGAACGTGACCACGTAGGCGCGGTCCTCGATGAAACGGACCGACTTCACCTGCTCGTCCACGCCGAGGTCGTCGAGGTGGCCCACCTCGCGCAGCGTGCCGGCGTCGTCGGGCCGCAGGACCGTGATGCGCCCGGCCGTCGTCATCCGCCGGTCGAAGCTCCTCGGCATGACCTCCTCGGCCCGGCCGTTCCGGATCGAGTCGTCCGGCACGGCGTCGGTGGTGGTCGTCGCGGTGGTGACCACCCGCAGCGCGCCGTCGCGGTCCGACAGGGAGTACTGGTTGAGCAGCGCGCCGGGCACCAACCCGCTGCCCGTGTAGGCGGCGGGGCCGTCGGCGGCCAGGTCGAACCGGTGGACGGCCGTGACCGGACCGTCGGCGCCGTAGGCCGTGGCGGTGGTGTAGAGCGCGTCGGTGCTGGCGTACACCGTCTCGGCGCCGCCCTCGACGGTGATGGGCGAGAGGTCGCCGAGCGTGTCGCCGACGGTCAGCACGGTGACGGCGCTGCTCGCGGGGTACGACCCGTCGACCGTCATGGCGCTGCCGATGCTGCTGTCACCGGCGAACCCGGGCGACGTTCCGGCGGCGATCGTTCCCGCCGCGGTCGCGGGGGCGGGCGGCATCACGACGTCGTCGCAGCCGCCGAGCGGCTCGGTCGCTCCCGCGGCGGTGAACCGCTGGGGGAGGAGTCGGGCCGCCTCGGCCGACACGCCGTCCGCCTCTGGCGCAGAGGTCGTGGTGGAGGTCGCACCGGGCTCGGTGGTCGTCGTGGTCGACGCCGACGTGTCCGGCACCGTCGTCGACGGCACCGTCGTGTCGGGCGCGCTCGTGTCCGGGACCGTCGTCTCGGTCGGCGGCTCGACGGGCGTCGGCATCGGCTCGACGATCGGACCGCCGAGCAGGGGTCGCAGCACGATCCGGATGCGGCCGTCGACCATGCGGGTGGCGACGGGCCCGCCGGCGACCCGCACCTGCTCCATCACGCGGGGCGCGGTGGCGTCGGACAGGTCGACCCGGATGATGTGGGTGACCGGGCTGCCCGAGTCCCAGAGCCCGGCGACCGCCACGAGCTCGTCACCGCGGAGCAGCAGCTCGCCCTGCTGGCCGCCGAAGGAGTTGCTGACCGGCAGGATCGGGAGCTCGGCGTCGATCGCCGGCTCGTCGTCGAGCACGACCACCCGCAGCACGCCGTCGGTCGACAGCGTGACCAGGCGACGCCCGTCGGTCTTGACCAGGTCGCCCTCGTCGACGCCCTGCTCCTGGTTGTTGGTGCCGGCGATCACCGTGCCGCCGGTCGTCTTGTCCGCCGGCGCCGACGCCCGGCTCTGGGCCGCGTCCATGTTCGCCGGGGAGCGCACGGCGTCGTCGGACAGGGTCGGCATGACCGTGGTGGCGGGCGCGTCGCCGGCCGACGCGGTGCCCTGGGCGGAGGACGGCATGGCGCCGTCGACCCCAGCTCCGGAGTCCTCCATGGCGCCGGAGACGTCGATGAACTCCTCGGCCCGCTCCCGCTGGCGCTGCAGCGCCGCGTCCCGATCCTCGGCGGCCTCGACCAGCACGTCGCAGTCGGCGGCGCGGACCAGCCGGACGTCCGCGAGCTCGATGGGCCCGCTCGGGAGCGGCTGCGCGCCGGGCTCGGGGTCCTGGGTGCACCCCGACAGCAGCGCGAGCGCGGCGAGCGCCGCCACCAGGGCGACCACCCCTCGACGCCGAACCCGCTCGGTGTTCCCTCCGGTGCCGGTCCCGACCCGCATGGCTCCTCCTCGTCACGATCCATCCCGCCCCGGGGGGCGCTTCGGAGGATGTGACGACGGCGGCGCAGGTCCGGTTCCCGGGGTCAGTTGGCGACGGGCATCCAGGCGGGTCGCTGCGACTCGAACGCCGTGATCTCGGCCTCGTGCTGCAGCGTCAGGCCGATGTCGTCGAGCCCGTTGAGGAAGCGGTGCTGGACCGAGTCGTCGAGGGGGAACTCGACCGACAGGTCGAGCGACGGCACCTCGAGGGTCTTCCGCTCGATGTCGATCGACAGCTGCAGCGTGGGGTCCTCGACGACCGCGTCGAGCAGGCGGCGGCCGACCTCCTCCGACACCTGCACCGGCACGAGGCCGTTCTTGGTGGAGTTGTTGCGGAAGATGTCGCCGAAGCGGGGCGAGATGACAGCGGCGAACCCGTACTGCTGGATGGCCCACACGGCGTGCTCGCGGCTCGATCCGGTGCCGAAGTTGGGGCCGGCGATCAGGATGTCCGCGCCCTGGTAGGCCTCCTGGTTCAGCACGAAGTCCCGGTCGTCGCGCCACTCGGAGAACAGGCCCTTGTCGAAGCCGGTGCGCTCGACCTGCTTGAGCCAGTCGGACGGGATGATCTGGTCGGTGTCGACGTCGGAGCGGTCGAGCGGGACCGCGGTGCCGGTGATGATGCGAACTGCGTCCATGTGGTGGTCTCTCTCTCGGTTTCGCGCTCGGTCAGTCCAGATCGGCCGGGGCGGCGAAGTGGCCGGCGACGGCGGTGGCGGCGGCGACGGCCGGCGACACCAGGTGCGTGCGCCCGCCCCGTCCCTGCCGGCCCTCGAAGTTGCGGTTCGACGTGGACGCCGAGCGCTCGCCCGGAGCGAGCTTGTCGGGGTTCATCGCCAGGCACATCGAGCAGCCGGGCTCGCGCCAGTCGAAGCCGGCTTCCAGGAAGATGCGGTCGAGCCCCTCGGCCTCGGCCTGCGCCTTCACGGCGTGCGAGCCGGGCACGACGAGCGTGCGGACGCCGTCGGCCACCTTGCGGCCCTCGGCCACGGCGGCGGCGGCCCGCAGGTCCTCGATGCGCCCGTTGGTGCAGGACCCGATGAAGATCGTGTCCACCTTGACCTCGCGGAACGGCGTGCCGGCCTGCAGGTCCATGTACTCGAGGGCGCGCTCGGCGGCGTCGTGCAGGACCTGGTCGTCGAAGTCGTCGGGCGACGGGATCGTGCCCGACAGCGGGATGACCTGGCCCGGGTTCGTGCCCCAGGAGACGAACGGCTCGATGTCCGCCGCGTCCAGGAAGATCTCCTTGTCGAACGTGGCGCCCACGTCGGTGACCAGCGTCTTCCAGTCCTCGACCGCCTGGTCCCACAGCTCGCCCTTTGGGGCGTGGGCCCGGCCCTTCAGGTACTCGAAGGTGACCTCGTCGGGGGCGATCAGGCCGGCCTTGGCGCCCGCCTCGATGGACATGTTGCACACGGTCATGCGGCCCTCCATGGAGAGCGACCGGATGGCCGACCCGCGGTACTCGGCGATGTAGCCGATGCCGCCCGAGGTGCCGAGCTCGCCGAGGATGGCGAGGATCACGTCCTTGGCGGTGACGCCCGGACGCAGCTCGCCCTCGACGTTGACCGCCAGGGTCTTGGGCTTGGCCTGGGGGAGCGTCTGGGTGGCGAGCACGTGCTCGACCTCGGAGGTGCCGATGCCGAACGCCAGCGCACCGAACGCGCCGTGGGTGGAGGTGTGCGAGTCGCCGCACACGATCGTCATGCCGGGCAGGGTGCGACCCTGCTCCGGGCCGATGATGTGGACGATGCCCTGCTCGGCGGAGCCCATGGGGAACTCGACGATGTCGAACTCAGCGGTGTTGGCGCGGAGGGTGTCGACCTGCTTGCGGGAGATCGGATCCGCGATCGGCACGTCGATGTCCTGCGTGGGGACGTTGTGGTCCTCGGTGGCCACGGTCAGGTCGGGCCGGCGGACGGTACGACCGGCCATGCGGAGGCCGTCGAACGCCTGCGGCGAGGTGACCTCGTGGACCAGGTGGAGATCGATGTAGAGGAGGTCGGGCTCGCCGTCCGCGGAGCGGACCACGTGGCGGTCCCACACCTTCTCGGCCAGCGTCCGCGCCGCCGAGGTGTCAGGCGCTGCTGCATTCGTCATCTGGACTCCTGGATGGACTGGGGGAGCGGTTCCGGGGAGATCGTCGCCGGTTGTCCGTATCTCAAGCTGGTTGTCGCCATCTCAAATAGTGAGATACAGTTCCCGACTGATGGAACACATCGTAAGCGGGGTCGGGGTGCTCGACAAGTCGTGCTGGCTGCTCGCCGCGGCCGCCGAGGGGCCGTGCACGCTGGCCGAGCTGGCGGAGCGGACGGGCACGTCGAGGGCGACCGCCCACCGCCTGGCCGTGGGCCTGGAGGCGCACGGGATGCTGCGCCGGGGGCCCGACGGGCGCTTCGCCCTGGGTCTGCACCTGGTCACGCTCGGCCGCACGGCCGCACAGCAGTTCCCGCTGGCCGATGCCGCCGCCGACGCGCTGGCCGAGCTGCGGGACCGGACCGGCGAGTCGGTGCAGCTCTACGTGCGCGACGCCGGCGACCGGGTGTGCGTCGCCGCGCTGGAGTCGCCGCACGGCCTGCGGACGATCGTGCCGATCGGCGCCGCGCTGCCCATGGACCGGGGTTCGGCCGGCCGGGTGCTCACCGGCGAGACCGGCCCCCAGGGCTGGGTGCAGACGGTCGAGGAGCGCGAGCCGGGCGTGGCGTCGGTGTCGGCGCCCGTGCTGCGAGCCGGCGAGGTGGTCGCCGCGATCAGCGCCTCGGGCCCCATCGACCGGATGGGTCGGTCGCCCGGCCGCCGTCACGGCGAGGCGGTGGTCGACGCCGCCCGCGCCGTCGGATCCCGCCTCTGAACCCCGGTTCCGACGCCACTGGACGACCTCCACGGTGGTCGGATGTCACGAGGATCGGGCTGTCGCTCGTCAGCGCTCGTCCCGGCTGCGGGCCTTGTGGCGCGCCACCTGGTTGGCCTGACGCTCGGCGTCGCGCTCGCGCACCTCCAGGTCGGCCTCCAGCGACTCGAGCTCGGCGACAAGCTCGTGGAACACCTCGAGCCGGTCGGCGCCGACGTCGCCGCGCTCGACGGCCGCCGTCACACCGCAGCCCGGCTCGCTCCCGTGCTGGCAGTCGACGAAGCGGCACTCCTCGGCGAAGGGCACCAGGTCGTCGAAGGCGCGCTCCAGGCCCTCGTCCGCCGCCCACAGCCCCACGCCGCGGATGCCCGGCGTGTCGATCAGCAGCGCGCCGCCGGCCAGGGGGACGATCTGTCCCGCCGTGGTCGTGTGCCGGCCCCGGCGGTCGCCCTCGCGGACCTCGGCTGTCAGCTGCACCTCGTGACCCGCGAGCGCGTTGGCGAGCGACGACTTCCCGGCGCCCGACGCACCGAGCAGCGCCAGCACGTGCCCCGGCCCGGTGACGTCGTCCAGGAGGTGCAGCGAGTCGGGCCGGTGCTTGGAGATGGCGAGGACCTCCACGTCGGGGGCCCAGCGCCGGGCCTCGGCGACCTCGGCGGCCACCGTCGCGTCGTCGACCAGATCGGTCTTGGTCAGCACCACGATCGGCAGGGCACCGGACTCCCACGCCAGCACCAGTTCGCGGGCCAGGCGGGGCGGGTTGAGCCCGATGTCGAGCGGCTGCAGCACCAGGACGTGGTCCATGTTGGCGGCGACGGCGCGGGCCTCGCCCAGGACCTGGCCCCGACTCACCCCCGGCGACCGGCGTTCGAACACCGTGCGGCGGGGGAGGATCGCCTCGATGCGCCCGGCCTCGGCGTCGAGCGCGACCACGTCGCCGACCACCACGCGCCGGGCGGACTTGGCGGCGATCACCAGGTGGTCGTCGCCGGGCCAGCGCGCCGCGGTGATGCCGCCCTTGTCGATGCGCACGACGCGTGCGGCGACGGTGCCGTCGGGCAGGTCGCCGTCGGCCCGCGCGGTCGACCATGCCTCGGTCCACCCCTCGTCCCATCCGGGTGGGTCGGCTCGCTCGGCGGTCACCACGACCGGCAGCCTCGCGCACCGGTCGCCGTGGTCACCCGTACCGTCGCCGGTCGGCCCCGCTGCCGATCCGGTCGCCGACCCCCGGCGGAAGGGGCCCGCCCTGGGAGCGTCCGGCGGGCCGGCCGTACACTCGCGCCATGGCCCCGCCCCCAGGGCTGAGCACCGCCTCCCCGTTCCCCGAGGTGCTGGCCGCCATCGACATCGGCACGAACTCCATCCACATGGTCGTGGCGCGGGTGGCCGGCAACGACCGCTTCGAGGTGATCACCCGCCTCAAGGAGATGGTCCGGCTGGGCTCCGGTCAGGGGGAGATGAAGCACCTGGAGCCCGACGCGATCGACCGTGCCGTCGCCGCACTCACGCGGTGCCGCCAGCTCGCCGACAGCCTCGACGCCACCGTGTTCGCCGTCGCCACCTCGGCGGTGCGCGAGGCCCGCAACGCCGGCGACTTCCTGGTCCGGGCCCGGGACGAGGCCGGCGTGGACGTCCAGGTCATCGCCGGGCACGAGGAGGCCCGCCTCATCCGGCTGGGCGTGCTGCAGGCGCTGCCGGTGTGGGACAAGGACATGGTGCTCGTCGACGTGGGCGGCGGCTCCACCGAGATCGTCTTCGGCCGCGGCGAGGACGTCACGTACGCCCGGTCGATCAAGCTCGGCTCGTTGCGGATGACCCGGTCGTACTTCCCGGACGGCGAGGCCAGCGCCAAGGCCGTCGCCGAGTGCCGGAAGTTCGTGAAGGGGCGCCTCGCTCCCATGCTGCGTGACGCCATGCACCTGCCGTTCGAGGTGGCGGTGGCGTCGTCGGGCACGGCCGAGTCGCTGGCCGTGATGGCGCTGGCCCGCTCGGGAGAGACGCCACCGCAGACCATGAACGGCGCCGTGCTCACCCGCAAGGCGCTCGGCAAGGTGATCGACGACCTGGCCTCCGCACCCACCACCGAGGAGCGCCGCCAGTTGCCCGGCATCGACTCGGCGCGCGCCGACATCCTGCTCGGCGGTGCGATCGTCATCGAGCAGGTGTGCGACGCCCTCGGGATCGGCGAGCTCGTCATCTCGGAGTACGCGCTGCGCGAGGGCGTGCTGCTCGACGGCCTCCACCGGTTGCGGGGCGGGTCGCTGCACCACCTGTCGCAGCTGCGCGAGGCGTCGGTCCACCACCTGATCGAGCTGTGCGACGACGACCCTGCCCACTCCGTGCAGGTCGCGGCCCTGGCCCTGCAGCTGCACGACGCGCTCGGCGGTCGCCTGGGCGTGGGCGATGCGGACCGCGAGCTGCTCGAGGCCGGGGCGCTGCTGGCCAACGTCGGGCTGTTCATCAGCCACTCCGGCCACCACAAGCACAGCTACTACGTCATCCGGAACTCGGAGCACCTGATGGGCTTCACCGACCGGGAGATCGAGCTCATCGCTCAGGTCGCCCGCTACCACCGCAAGGGGCGTCCGGCCGAGAAGCACCCCGAGTTCGCCATGCTGTCGAGCGACGACCAGGCCCGCGTCCGGGCGATGGTGTCCATGCTCCGGGTGGCGATCGGGATGGACCGCAACCACGACGGCGCCGTGGAGCACCTGAACGTCAAGGACGAGGGCGACCACGTGCGGATCGAGCTGGTGGGAGCTCCCGACGCGGACCTGTCGCTCGAGGTGTACGCGGCGAACGCTCGCAGCAACATGCTCGCCGACCAGCTCGGCGCGACCGTCGAGATCGTCGCCGCCGACTGACCCGCCGATTCCGTTGCGCGATCGACGGCCTCCGGGCCGCAGATCGCGCAACAGAATTCGGAGAGCGCGCGCTACTTGCGGGCGATCTGCTCCAGCAGCTCGATCATCCGGTCCTCCTTGGCCAGCTCCTCCTCCTCGGGGGTGCTGAAACGGGCCCGGAGGGAGTTGATGGGGGCGACGATGAAGAAGTACACGGCGGCCGCGATGATCAGGAAGTTGACGACCGCGGTGAGGAAGGCGCCGTAGCGGATGACGCC
>JAEXGP010000079.1 GCA_023450775.1 Actinomycetes bacterium
CGTCGGACGCCGAGCCGGCGGAGTCGCTCGGCCAGCAGGTCCTCGACCGTGCGCGGGCCGTCACCGTCGGAGATCTCGGGGGGCATGGGTTCATGCTGGCACGCCGCGCCATCCTGGCGAGGTGGGCGACACACCGATGAGCGACGACCAGGTGCGCGACCTCCTCCTGGCGGAGCCGGCCCGCCCGGCGGTGCTGGCCACCCGCCGGCCCGACGGACGGCCGCACGCGGCGCCCATCTGGTACGACCTCGACCGGGTCGGGGACGGCATCGGCCAGATCGTGTTCAACACCGGCGAGCACACGGTGAAGGGTCGCAACCTGGCCGCCGACCCGCGCCTCAGCCTCGTCGTGCAGGACGACCGACCGCCGTTCTCGTTCGTGTCGATCGACGGCGAGGCCACGCTGATCGACGACCTCGACGAGGTGCGCCACTGGGCCGGGCGCATCGGCGGGCGGTACATGGGCGCGGACCGGGCCGCCGAGTACGGCGAGCGCAACGGCGTGCCCGGCGAGCTGCTGGTGCGGGTCCGGGTGTTGCACACGGTGGCCGTGGTCGACGTCGCGGACTGAGCAGGTTCACCCGTCCCCGAGCGGATCCGGGCATCCCCCGGTACCCTCGATCCCACCTGAGGAGAGGCGGGAACATGGGAGCTCGGACGTCATCGAGGCGCATCGGCCGCCGGGCCGCGGCGCTGGCGGTCGGGTTGCTGGTCGCGGCCTCGGGCGCCGCCTGCACCGGCGACTCCGAGGACACGGTGGTCGCGGCACCGTCCGCGCTGGCCGACACGGCGGAGGACCTGCGGTCCGGTCGCATCGAGATGGGCGGCCCCACCGGCAGCATGATCGTCCGCTTCGACGGCGACGACGTCGCCACCGAGATGGAGCCGGCCGAGGAGATGGGCGCCCCCGAGGGCCTGGGCACGTGGCGGTCGGTCCACGTGGACGGCACCACCTACATGACGATGGGCGACGAGGGCTTCGTCGCGATCCCCGACGACGGGGAGGACGACGAGTCCTTCATGGTCGGCATGGGGTTCGGCTTCCGCGACCTCGCGGGCGCGATGGACGGGCTGCTCCGGTCGAGCGTCGTGGACCAGCCCGGTGAGCGGACGACCGTCGACGGGGTCGAGGTGACCCGCTACCGGGCGACGGTCACCGGTCGAGCCGCCATGGAGGCGTTCATGGAGGCGCTCGGCGAGGACGTCGGGTCCACCGACGGCGAGAGCCGCTCGGACCGCATCGATGAGTACCTGACCGACCACATGACGGTGGACCTGACCGGTGACGTCGACGACGACGGGAACCTGCACCGGCTGACGATGGCGATGGACGCCGACGTGTCGGAGTACCCCGAGTGCGCGGCGTTCTCCCCCGAGGCGATCGAGGCGACGTTCACGGTCACCGAGATCAACGAACCCCAGCGCATCGAGGCACCCCCGCCGGACCAGGTCCGCTCGATGGAGGAGTACGCCGACGAGATGACGGGCGGGTTCGACCCGCTCGACGGCCTGGACGACGACCCGTCGAGCTCGGTGCCCGACGACGGCCCCCAGGTCGACATCGAGCCCGACGCCGCTGCGGACACGGTGGCGACCGCCACCGGTCCGCGCACCAGGGCCGAGGTGCTCGACTACCTGCGCCGGTGGGCCGAGGCGGCCGGCATCGACTGGCGACGGATGGCGCTGCCCGACGACGCCCAGATGGTCGCCTGGTTCGACCAGTTCTTCGCCGACGACCTCACCAAGCGGGGACCTGAGCTGACCACGTCGCTCGGCTCCTACCCCCGGGGCTACCTCGTCGAGGTGGTCGAGGAGCTGGACGTGTCGATCGACGCCGACACGCTGGACGACGCCGCCCTCGTCGCGGCGTACGAGGAGGTCCGCGGCGCCGGCGTGCAGCCCTCCACCAGCGACTGGGGCGACGTCGACGTGCCGTCCGACGGCGATACCGTCACCTCCGACGACGTCGATGTCTGGAGCGAGATCGACGACGAGATGTACGAGGGCTGCCCGGGATGACCCGCCGACGGATCCTGATCACGACGGCGACGGTGCTGCTGCTCGGCTCGCCCGGGCTGGCGGCGTGCAGCGGCGACGACACGCTCGTCGCCGGCCCGTCGCTCACCTCCGACGAGCGGGCGGCGGTCGCCCCGGCCGCGACGGACGCCGTGGCGACGCCCGCTGCGCTGGCTGCCGCAGCGGCGGACCCGGTGACGTCGGGGCGGATCCAGATGCGCTCGGGGGTCGTCGACGTGGACGTCCGCTTCGACGGCGACGACCTGAGCATGACGACGTCGGAACCCGCCGGGATGGAGACCCTGCTGGTCGACGGCGACGCGTACGTGAAGATCGGCGATCGCTACACCCGCCTCCCGTTCGGTGGACTGCTCAGGGAGATGGGCGAGGCGCCGTGGTCGACCACGCTCGACGCCACCCTCGACGCCCTGCGGACGGCCGCGACCGAGGGCGAGCCGGTCCGCACGAGCGTCGACGGCATCGAGGTGGACCGCTACCACGTGACGTTGAGCGGGACCGATGCCGCGGAGCTCCTGCCCGGCGTCGACGGCTCGATGACCGAAGGGCTCGGGGGCGACCGGATCGGACGGATCCTGGGGTACGCCAGCGATCACACCACGGTGGACATCACCGCCGACGTGGACGACGGGGGCCGGCTGCACCGCGTCGAGCTGACCGCCGACGCCGACACGTCGGGCTACCCCGACTGCTCGCTGTACCGGATGGCGCCCACGGACATGACGGTGACGATCACCGAGATCGGCCGCCCACAGGGCATCCAGGCGCCGGCGCCGGACCAGGTGGCTGATCTCACCGAGCTGGATCCCATGGACGTGCTCGGCGAGATCGTCGGCGAGGGCTCGTCGCCGGCAGCGCCCGAGGACCGCTTGGGCGACGTCCTCGACGAGATCGGCCCCTTCGATGAGCAGGGCTCCCTCGACGGGCTCTACGAGGGCTGCCCCGAGTAGCGGTTCAACCGGCGTCCGCGAGCGCGTCGAGCGCCTGCTCGACGGAACCGACCAGACCCGGTTCCAGATCCGCGAACGAGTCGACGGCGGCGAGCACCCGGCGCCAGCCGTCCTGCGGGTCGCCCCAGCCGAGCCGCCGGCACACGCCGGTCTTCCAGTCCTCGCCGCGGGGCACGTCGGGCCACGCCGCGATCCCGAGCTTGACCGGCCGCACGCACTGCCACACGTCCACGTACGGGTGGCCGACCACCAGCACGTGCGGGCCCTGGACCCGCTCGGCGAGGCGGCTCTCCTTGGAGCCCGGCACCAGGTGGTCGACGAGCACCGCCAGGCGGCGGTCGGGCGCCGGGCCGAACTCGCGGACGCGCGCCTCCAGGTCGTCGATGCCGCCCATGGGCTCGACCACGATGCCGAGCTCCCGCAGGTCGTCGCCCCAGACGCGCTCGAGCATGCGGGCGTCGTGGCTCCCCTCGACCCAGATCCGCGAGGCCTTGGCGACCTTCGCCGGCGCGTGCTCCGCCACCAGGGCACCAGCGGCGGTCCGGCGCAGTCCGGCTCCCGATGCGGACGGCGGTGCGGGCCGCACCAGGGTCACGGTCTCGCCGTCGACCGCGAACGCGCCCGGGCGGTTGCGGAACCGGTGCTCGCGCCCGGCGGGGTCCCGCAGCTCGACGATCTCGCCGGTGAACTTGTTGACCTTGCCGCGCAGCCCGGTGGGCCGGTGCAGGACCTGCAGACCGATCTTCGCCCCCACCTTGGGGTAGGACTCGGCGAGGCCGCGCTTCGAGGTCTCGATCTCGTCCAGGATGTCCCGCTGCACGAGGGCGACCGTACCGGCGCAGCGCGCCCCACCGGCGGAACCACGTCCCGCCGGCGCGGGTGTTCGTCAGGCGGCCGCTCGACGTGTCACCGTGGGGCGAGCGCGATCACCGGCCTGGAGCCACCCATGCACCCCGACGACAACACCCTCGACGACACCACCGCCCCCGACGACAGCACAGTCCCCGACGACGGGTTCGCGCGACTCGGACTCGACGCCCGGCTGCTCGCCGCGCTCGCCGAGCTCGGCTACGAGGAGCCGACGCCGATCCAGCGGGCCGCCGTCCCCCGGCTGGTCGAGCGGCGCGACCTGCTCGGCAGAGCGGCGACCGGCACCGGCAAGACCGCGGCGTTCGCGCTGCCGATCCTGCAGCGCCTGGCCGTCGACGGCTCCGGAGGCGGACCGTTCGCGCTGGTGCTGGTCCCGACCCGGGAGCTGGCGATGCAGGTCAGCGAGGCGGTGCACCGCTACGGCCGGGGCATCGGCGCACGGGTGCTCCCGATCTACGGAGGCCAGCCGATCGGGCGGCAGCTCCACGCCCTGCAGCGGGGAGTCGACGTCGTCGTGGCGACACCGGGACGGGCGATCGACCACCTCGAGCGGGGCTCGCTCGACCTGACGCACCTGTCGATGGTCGTGCTGGACGAGGCCGACGAGATGCTCGACATGGGCTTCTCGGAAGACATCGACGCGCTGCTCGCCGCCACGCCCGAGTCCCGCCAGACCGTGCTGTTCTCGGCGACGATGCCGTCGCGCATCGACCGACTGGCCCGACGCCACCTGCGCGAGCCCGAGCGCATCGAGATCGCCACGGAGCCGACGCCGAGCGGCGAGGTCCCCAGGGTGCGCGAGGTCGCCTACGTGGTGCCCCGCTCGCACAAGGCGGCGGCGCTCGGCCGCCTCCTCGACGTGGAGTCTCCCACTGCGACCATCGTCTTCTGCCGCACCCGCATCGAGGTCGACCAGCTGACCGAGACCCTGAACGGTCGCGGCTACCGCGCCGAGGGCCTCCACGGCGGCATGAACCAGGAGCAGCGGGACCGGGTGATGGGCCGGCTGCGGTCCGGCACGGCGGAGCTGCTGATCGCCACCGACGTGGCGGCGCGCGGTCTCGACGTCGACAGCCTGACCCACGTCGTCAACTACGACGTGCCCTCCGCTCCCGAGGCGTACGTGCACCGCATCGGCCGCGTGGGACGTGCGGGCCGGGAGGGCGTCGCCGTCACGTTGGCGGAGCCGCGTGAGCGCCGCCTGCTCAAGAACATCGAGCGGCTCACCGGCCGGCGCATCGCGATCGAGCGCGTCCCGACGGTGGCCGACCTGCGGAGCCGACGGCTCGAGCAGGCCGCAGCGCGGGTGCGCGATCACGTCGAGAGCGACAACCTCGACCGCTACCGCTCGGTGCTCGACCTGCTGACCGAGGAGCACGACCTCATCGACGTGGCGCTCGCGGCGATCGAGCTGGTCGACGAGCTGACGGCCCGCAGCGAGGACGACACCGCCGACATCCCGGACCTGGGCGACGAGCGCCGGCCCCGCCCCCACGACAAGGATCGCAAGGGCAAGGGCCGCGACAAGGCCCGCGGTGAGGGGAAGGCCCGCGGTGAGGGGAAGGGCCGCAAGGGCGATCGCGAGCAGTGGTCCTCTCCGTCCGGCGACACGACCCGCCTCTACGTGGCGGTCGGGCGCGAAGGAGGGATCCGGCCCAAGGACCTCGTCGGCGCGTTCGCCGGGGAGTCCCCGCTCAAGGGGTCCGACATCGGCGGCATCCAGATCACCGACCGGTTCTCGCTCGTCGAGGTCCCCGAGGCGCTCGCCGACGAGGTCGTCGCCGCGATGAGCCACACCAAGATCAAGGGCAGGAAGGCGAAGGTCCGTCGCGAGCGCTTCTGAGCGCGGATGACCGCAGCCACGCCAACGCACCCTCGGCCGCGGCCACACCGGTCGCGAACGACGCCTGCAGCAGGTAGCCGCCGGTCGGGGCGTCCCAGTCCAGCATCTCTCCCGCGACGAAGGTGCCGGGACGTGCCCGCAGCATGAGGTGCTCGTCGAGCTGGTCGAACCGCACCCCACCCGACGTGGAGATCGCCCGCTCCAGCGGCGCCAGGCCGTCGACGCGCAGCGGGACGGAGCGGACGAGCGCGGCCAGGGCGGACGGGTCGCCCGGCAGCCGGTTCGCGGCGGCCTCCCGCAGGAGGCCCACCGCCACGGGAGGGAGTCCGACGGAGCGCCGAAGGGACGTGCTCACCGACTCCTTGGCCCGACGACGGGCGAGGCGCTCCGCGATCGCATCGAGCTCGAGGTCGGGACGCAGGTCCACCCGCACGACCACCGAGCCGGCTCGGTCGAGGGCATCGCGCAGCGCTCGGGACAGGGCGTAGACCGCTCCGCCCTCGAGCCCGTGCTCGGTGACCATCAGCTCCCCGCGCACCGTGCGGTCGCCGACGGTGAGCGACACGTTCTTGACCGGCTCGCCGGCGAAGCGACCGGCGAACACCTCGGACCACGCGACGTCGATCCCGCAGTTCGAGGCGCGGAGGTCGGCCACCGCGACGCCTGCCGAGCGCAGGGTGTCCACCCACACGCCGTCGGATCCGACCTTGGGCCAGCTGGCGCCGCCGAGGGCGAGGACGGCGACGTCCGGATGCACCGTCTCGGACCCTCCGGTCCTCACGATCCGGAGCTCGTGGCCGGCGCCGCTCCACCCGCACCACCGGATCCCCGTCCGGATCACGACGCCGAGCGCGCTCAGGCGCTCGAGCCACGCCCGCAGGAGGCCGTTCGCTCGGAGCGACTCGGGGAACACCCGGCCGCTGGTCCCGACGAACGTCGGCTCGCCCATTCCCTCGGCCCATGCCCGCAGTGCGTCCGGATCGAACTCCTCGACGGCCGCCACCAGGCGTCGATCGGCGTCGCCGTAGCGGGCGAGGAACGTGGACAGGGGCTCGGAGTGCGTGAGGTTGAGTCCGCCGCGTCCGGCCAGCAGCAGCTTCCTGCCCGGCGACGTCATGTGCTCGGCGACGGTGACCGACACCCCTGCGGCGGCCAGCCGCTCGGCGGCGACGAGCCCGGCCGGACCGCCTCCGACGACGAGCGCCGTCGGGGTCACGTCGCTCTGCACCCGGGCGAACGTACCGTCAGCTCACGCCCCGCGGACGGAACTGCACGCTGATCCGAGGGCCGACCGGACGAGCGGTCTTGAGGACCGCGTGCTCCCACGTCCGCTGGCAGCTGCCGCCCATGACCAGGAGGTCGCCGTGGCCGACGGTGAACGCCAGCTGCGCGCCGCCGCCCTTGGGTCGCAGGCTCAGTCGGCGGGGCGACCCGAACGACACGATCGCGACCATGGTGTCCTGCGTCGAGGCCCGGCCGTTGCGGTCGCCGTGCCAGGCCACGCTGTCGTCGCCGTCCCGGTAGAGGCACATGCCGGCGCTGGTGAACGGCTCGCCGAGCTCGTCGGCGTAGTGGCGGCTGAGCGCGTCGCGCAGGCGCACCAGCGCCGGATCGGGCAGGTGCTCGCCGGTGCGGTAGAAGCGCACGAGCCGCGGCACGTCGAGCACGCGGTCGTACATGCGCCGGCGCTCCGACTGCCACGGCACCGCGTCCACCAGCCGCAGGAACAGCTCGTCGGAGCCGCGCACCCAGTCGGGTCGCAGGTCCACCCAGGCGCCGTCGCCCAGCTCGGTGCGGTGGACCCGGTCGCCGAGCGCGCCGATCCGCACCCCACCGATCCGCGCGTCACCGACCGCCGGCTCCGAGTCGTGGCCGTCGGGCGGCACGTGATCGAGCAGCGATCCCTGGAACGCCTGCACGCCCGGAACGTACCACGCCCGTCGAACAGGCGTTCGACGGGCGTGGGTGGATCTCCGATACCGGACCGCGCAGGCCCGGAGCCGCTCGGTACGGGTCCGTCAGTAGCGCAGGCCGGGGGCCCGCGTGAAGAAGACGTCGGTCGCGAGCTGCTGGCCCAACTTCGTGGCGTCCCAGCGCTTGCCGTTGTTCGAGATCGTCGGGCCGTCCGCCCAGCCCTTCATCAGGATGATGTTCTCGGCGACGGCGCGGATGATCTGGCCCGTGACGTGGTCGGCCTCGTCAGAGGCGAGCCAGGCGACCAGCGGCGACGACACCGCCGGGTCCATGCGGTTCCACTCGTCCTCGGGGATCTCGTCGGCCTCGATGACGGCGGGGGCGTTGGGCATGGTGCCCGTGATGCGGGTGGCGGCGGCGGGGCCGACGGCGTTCACGGTGACGCCCATCTTGTAGAGCTCCAGGCTCAGCGTCTGCGTGAGGCTGGCGATCGCGGCCTTGGCCGGCGCGTAGTTGGACTGGCCGAAGTTGCCGGTCAGGCCGGCACCGGAGACGGTGTTGATGATGCGGCCGTCGACCTTCTGTCCGGTCTCCTTGTTGAGCGCACGCCAGTGGAGCGCTGCGTGCTTGCACGGGATCCAGGTGCCGCGGAGGTGCACCTTGAGCACCGCGTCGAAGTCCTCGACCGACATGTTGAAGATCGAGCCGTCACGGACGATGCCGGCGTTGTTGACGAGGATGTCGAGGCGTCCGAACTGGTCGACGGCCTGGGCGATCATCTCGCCGGCCTGGTCGTAGTCGGACACGTCCGCGTAGTTCGACGCGGCCTTCCCGCCGCGGTCCTCGATGATCTTGACCGTGAGGTCCGCGTCACGCCCGGTGCCCTCGCCGGTGACCGAGCCGCCCAGGTCGTTGACGATGACCGTGGCGCCGTGCTTGGCCAGCTCCATGGCGTGGCCCCGGCCGATGCCGTGACCTGCGCCGGTGACGATCGCGACCTTGCCGTCCAGCATGCCCATGGTGGGTGACTCCCCCTGGTAGTGATCCTGCGGCCCGTTCCTGACGGGTCGTCAGATGTTAGGGGGAGCCACCCTCGGGCACCCAAACCGCTCAGGGCTCCTGCTCGACCCCCTGCGCCTCGGTCTCGCCGGTCTGGGTCTCGTCGCCGCCGGTGGCGAGCTTCCAGACGATCGCACCGAGCGCACCGCCCACGATCGGGGCCACGATGAACAGCCACAGCTGGCTCAGCGCGGTGCCACGCTCGAACAGCGCCGGGCCGAGCGAGCGCGCCGGGTTCACGCTCGTGTTGGTGATCGGGATGCTGATCAGGTGGATCAACGCCAGCATCAGTCCGATGCCGAGCGCGGCCTGCGCCTTGGACGCCGCCTTGGTGGTCACGCCCAGGATCACGATCAGGAACAGCGCCGTGAGCACGACCTCGGCGACGATCGCCGCCGGCAGGTCGTAGAAGATGCGACCGTTCTCCTGCCCGTAGGCGTTGGAGGCGAACGACCCCTGCGTGATCTCGAACCCTCCGGGCTTGCCGGCCTGGATCGCCCAGAGCACCGCCACCGCTGCGATCGCACCGATGCACTGCGTGACGATGTAGATCGGCGTGTCCTTCCACTCGAAGCGCTTCGCCGTGGCCAGACCGATCGTCACCGCCGGGTTGAAGTGACCGCCCGAGACGTGGCCGAGCCCGTAGGCGCCGCACACGACGGTGAGCCCGAACGCCAGGCTGACGCCCAGGTAGCCGATGCCGTTGTTGACGACGCCCGCGGCGGGCAGCTCCACCCCGCCGACGCCGAGCACGTCCCTCGTGGTGCCGAGTGCGGCCGCGGCGAACATCGCCGAGCCGCAGCCCCCGAACACCAGGAGGAAGGTGCCGAGGAACTCCGCACCCACCTTCTTGCCGATGTGGTCGTCCACTGGTCCCCCCTGTCCGCCGACCACCGTCGCCGGCAGCGGCATAGTTGGCCCTGACCCAGCGCCCGCGACGCTAGCTGTGCACCCGCCGCGCGGGCCGGATGACCGCGTCGGGTCCGCCACGGCGCCTCGGTAGCGTCGACCGGGTGAGCGGATCCGCCGGCCCCACCTCGGCCCCCTCCACCGCGGTGCCGTCCAGGTCACAGACGACCCCGACGACCGGCTCACCCACCGACTCGTCGGCCAGCGCGCCGGCCCGACCGCGGCTGGTCTCGCTCGACGTGACCCGGGGGCTGGCCGTGGCGGCGATGCTCGCCGTGAACAACGAGGGCATCAACCCGGGCCACCCCGGCTGGCTCCGGCACCCCGAGTGGAACGGCTTCTCGGTCGCGGATGTGGTCTTCCCGCTCTTCCTGTTCTGCATCGGCGTGTCGAGCGCCCTGTCCTCCAGGCAACTCCCCTCCGCGGACGGACCGTCGTTCGGAGCGGCGTTCAGTGCCATGGCGAAGCGGTGCCTGATCCTGTTCGCCCTCGGTGTCGGCCTCTCCGCGCTGAAGCAGCACGAGCTCGTGCTGGCGGGCGTCCTGCAGCACATCGCGGTCACGTCGCTGCTGGCCTGGTTCGTGCTCCTGCTCCCCCGCCGTGCGCAGTACGCCGTGGGCACCGGGCTGCTGGTCGCCGGCGCGGCGATCGGGCTGGCGTGGGGCTTCGCCGACGGCCACACCGTGGACCAGGCCATCGACCGGTTCCTCTACGACCGGGAGACCGCCGAGGGGCTGCCCGTGGCGGTGATCTCCGTGTTCAACGTGCTCGCGGGGGCGTGGGCCGGTCGGTGGTTCGCCACCGGCGACCGATCGAGGATCATCCGGTCGCTCGTGGCATGGACGACGGTCCCGCTGGTGATCGGCCTGGCACTCACGCCGTGGATCCCGCTCAACAAGCGCTTGTGGACCCCGACCTACGCGCTCGTCGGCGCGGCCGCAGCCGCGGCGATCTCGCTGTTCGTCTACTGGCTGGTGGACCTGCAGGGCGTCCAACGGCCCGTCCAGTGGCTGCGGGAGCTCGGGGCCAATCCCCTGGCGGTCTACGTGGCGTGCAGCGCGCTGGCGGCGGTGGTCCCCGACGCGTGGCGCATCGACGTCGTGCAGTGGATGACCGGACCGCTGCCGATCGCGGTGGCGTCGGTGGCGTGGTCGGCGATCTGGATCGCGCTGGCATGGGTGATCGCCGACCAGCTGTGGCGGCGCCACGTCCTCATCAAGCTGTAGCGGCCGCGCCGGCTCGTCAGCGACTGCGGCTCAGACCGGACGGGCCAGCAGCTGCACCTGCACCGTGTCGCCGTAGTTCCACTGGCGCCCGACCTCGACGAAGCCCATCCGAGCGTGGAACGCCTGGGAGTCGGGGTTGGGCGGCTCCAGGTTCACCTCGCAGGTCACCTCGGCGGCACCGACGTCGGCGGCCAGCTCGAACGTCGCCTCGTACAGGAGCCGTCCCACGCCGGCGCCCTGGGCCACGGGCGACACGGCGATGCGGTCGACGTAGCGGAACGGCCCAGGTGCCGCCCCCGCGGCCAGTCGGTCCTCGAAGAACCGGTAGTTCGGCGACGCGTAGTCGGCGTCGGGCGCCATCACGACCACGAAGCCCTCGAGCATGGGCGGACCGTCCCCCGTGCGACGCTCCACGACGAGCGCCAGGTCGGCCTGCTCCACGAGCGAGACCATCTGGTCCCGCGTGACCGACCCCACGTGGGGCACCCAGTGCTGGTTCAGCTCGAGCACCGCGTCGATCGCCGCGCCGTCGTCCGGGCGCAGCGGTCGCACGGTGCGGTCGGTGGCGGCTCCCGTGTCGCTCACGGCGTCAGCCTCGCACGGCCTGCACCGCGGTGACGACCGCGAGCACGGCGAAGATCACGGCCGCGACCCGGCGGACCGTCGCGAGCGGGAGCCACCGGAGCAGCTGCTGACCGGCGGTGACGCCGATCCCCGCGACGGCCCAGAGGGCCAGCAGCGCACCGACGCCGACGGCGAACGCCTGACCCGTGCGGGCGGCCAGGCCTGCGGTCGTCAGCTGGGTGAGGTCCCCCAGCTCCGCCACCAGGATCAGCCCGAAGCTGCGCGCCGCGATGCCGCCGAACCCGTGGGCATCGCCGACCTCGTCCTCCTCGTCCGGATCCTCCCCGGCGGAGCGCCACAGCAGCACGGCGCCGACGGCGAACAGCACCGCGACCGCGGCGTCGACCGGCCGAGTGGGCAGGTTCGACAGGAGCTTGCCGAACGCGGCGGCGATTGCGACGTGCACGGCGAACGCCGCGGCGACGCCGGTCCACACCGCGAGCGGCGATCGGAACCTGGTGGTCAGCACCAGGGTGGCGAACATGGTCTTGTCGGGCAGCTCGGCCACGAACACGGCGACGAACGCGGTCGTCGCAGCGGCGAGCGCCCCGGTGGAGGCGGCCAGGAGGAGCAGCGTCAGCCCTTGTACTCGTCGCGCAGCACGTGCTTGAGGACCTTGCCGGCCGGGTTGCGGGGCAGGACGTCGATGATCTCGAGCTGCTCCGGCAGCTTCTGCACCATGAGGCCTTCGGCGCGCAGGTGGTCGACCATCTCGTCGAACGTGAGCGCCTCCGCCCCGTCGGCCGTCTGGACGATCGCGCAGACGCGCTCACCGGAGTCGGGGGCGGGCAGACCGATCACCGCGACGTCGCCGACCTTGTCGTGCCGGTGGAGCAGGTCCTCGACCTCCTTGGCCGACACGTTCTCACCCTTCCGGACGATCACGTCCTTGACCCGGCCGGTGATGATCAGGTTCCCGCGGTCGTCCAGCCGGCCCAGGTCGCCGGTGCGGAAGAAGCCGTCCTCGTCGAACGCCTCCAGGTCGAGCGTCGGGTCCAGGTACCCGGCCATGAGCTGCGGCGCCTTCGCGCGCACCTCGCCCTCCTCGCCCGGGAGGGCCTCCCGGCCGTCGAGCGTGACCAACCGGAGCTCCACGCCGGGCATGGGCTTGCCCTCGCTCACCGCGAGCTCCTCGTCGGTGTCGGACACGTCGGCCATCGTCAGGATGGGCGCCTCGGTCAGGCCGTACCCCGCCAGGATCGGCGCGTCGAACACCTCGCGCATCTCGGCCACGAGCGACGGCGGCTTGGGCGCGCCGCCGCCGGGGAACGCCCGCACGTGCGGGAACACCGGCTGCAGGTGACGCCGCTGGTAGTCCAGGTAGGCCTGGTGGAACACGGTGCCCGACCCCGCCAGCGTCACGCCCTCCCGGGCCAGCACCTCGGAGGTCTCGTCGGGATCGAACGCCTCGGCGAGGATCAGCGCATTGCCGAACATCAGGCTCGTGAACAGCCAGGTGATGCCGCCGATGTGGGTGAACGGGAAGACCAGGGCCGAGCGGTCCGAGTCGATCACGGCCAGCCGCTGGCCCATGCCGCGGGCGGCGGCCGCGATCGTGGCGTGGGTGTGCTGCGCGCCCTTCGGGTCCGCCGTGGTGCCGGAGGTGTAGAAGAGCCAGCGCACGGGCTGGTCCTCGGCGTCCTGCGGATCGCGCCGAGGCGGGAGGCGGGACGGGTCGCCCTGCGGCAGCGCCTTGTCCGCGACGAGCACGCGCATGTTGCGGCCCTGCTGCTCGGCGATCTCGGTGGCCATGCCCTCGTGGTCGAAGCCACGCCAGCTCGACGGCACGACCAGCAGCTCGGACCCGGCCTGCTCGGTGGCGAAGCCCACCTCGCGGTTGCGGTAGATCGGGAGCAGCGGGTTCTGGACCACGCCCAGGCGACTCAGCGCGGCGACCAGCACCAGTGATTCGATCCAGGTCGGCAGCTGCCACGACACCACGTCGTCCGCGCCCAGTCCGGAGGCCATGAGGCCGGCGGCGGCGCGCTCGGCCTCTGACCAGTACTCGGCGAACGTGAGCGTCCGCATGTCCTCGTCGACGGCCATCAGCGCGTCGGGCGTGGCGTCGACCCGACGTTCCATCAACTCCCAGAACGTTCGGCCCTGCAGCATGTTCGTCCTCTCGTCCTTCGTGCGACGGCGCCACGGTCCGCGGCGCGGTCCCGGCGCGGCGCTCGGTCGAGGGCGCGCGCAGCGATCGTCAGCAGCATAGGGAAGCTGACGACGCTCAAGGACCGGGCGGCGGCACCTCCGTGCCGGCCGGCACGAGCACCACGGCACGACCGCCGACCGGCTCGGTCAGCGGCAGCGTGATGCGCAGCGGCGCGGTCCCGGGGGTGCACGCGGCGCCACCCGAGGCCGGGGCGATCACCACGGGGAGCACCGTGATCGACGTGGGCGTGGCGGTGACGCTGATCTGGGCGATCGCCTCATCGGCGGACGTGGTGCACGACACGTCGAGCTCGATCGCGGTGCCGGCGGCATCGGGGGTCGCCCGGGCCCGGGCCACGAACGCCCGGAGCGGCTCGGACGCCAGCGACTCGGGCGTTCCGAACGCGTACGAGGTGACGTCGCCGTCGACCACGACGTCACGGACGCCGTCCGGCGCCGGGTCGCCACCGGGCACGGTGACCTCGGCCGCGCCGCCGTCGGGACCGGTCGAGGTGGGCGCCTCGGTCGTCGTGGTGAACGACGGGATCGTCTCGGTCGGCGTGGAGGGGCTCCCGAACATCAGGATGCCGACCAGGCCCACGGTGCCGAGGACCACGAACACCGCGACGAACGGCCAGATCGAGTACGTCCGCTCCTGGTCCTGGTCCGACACGGCCTGCGACGGTAGCCGGGGGCGCCCACGGGCGGGGTCCGCCGGGTTCGGGGACCCGGCGGCCTACGACCGCCGGAGCTGCGGTCTACGGAGCGGCGACCACGTCGGGGGTCACGTAGAACGACAGGCGGTGCCCGATCCGGTCGGTGAACCCGACGTACGAGGAGTAGCGGCCCAGGACGGCGTCGGGACCGATCACGCACCCGTCCCAACGCAGCTCCATCTGCGTGGTGGAGATGATCGTCGGCTGGGCCTCGCCGCACGGCCAGTACACACGTGGGGGCTGCGTGGGGTCGGTCACCACGGTCTGGTTCGCCAGACCGAACGTCGTGGGTGCCACCACCAGGTGCTCGTCGGAGATCCGCATGATCACGCTGTACGGCTCACCCCGCACGATCGGATCCGGGGAGACGACCAACGACTCGAGCACCGGCGGCTCCCGGTCGTCGGTCCCGCCGGTGAGGACGAAGGACGTCACCGCTCGCTGCGCGTACAACTCTGAGTTGGCGTTGCCAGCGGTGACGATCAGGGACCAGCTCCCGTTGGGAGAGAAGGCGGCCATGGTGCAGGTGAACTCGACCGTGACCACCGCAGCGGGCACCACCGGTGGTTCGGTGCAGTCGATGTGCTCGTACGGCTTCGGCGAGTACCCGTCGATCGCGTACGTCGGTTCGACGGTGATGCGGACCTCGTCGACGAGCTCGTCGTCCTCGGCCGTCACCCGGATGACGAACGGTTCGCCCGCGACGGGCGCCGGGTCGACCTCGATGCCCGTGATCTCGGGCGGGGTCCAGCCGGACGGCGGCGGCGGCTGACACGCCACCAAGAGCGCGCCGATCGCGACCAGCACCGGCACCATCAACAGACGTCGCACACGACCACCTCCGATCCGGCACCACCGTGCACCGGATCCGGCCGCCGCCGACAGGGAGAAATCGCCCGGGCCGCTCAGATGCCGGCGCAGGTGCCGGTGCCGGTCACCACGAGGTTCCCGCCCTCCACATGGAGCTCGACCTCGATCCGCTGCCCCGGCTTCAGCAGACCCGAGTCGACCAGCGCGGCCAGGTCGGGCGGGTACTCGCCGTACGACATGTGGTACGCCTCGGCCGCGGTCTCGACCGTGTCCCGGTCGACCCGGCACGCCGCCGCACGTGCGGCATCGGTCGGCGGGCCGCCCTCGGTCGGACCTGCCGGGACCGTCGTCGCCGGTCCGCCGCCGACGTCCACCTGCACGTCCGCGTCGCTCTGACCGGAGCCGTCGACGCCGTCCAGGACCTGCACGAACAGGAACACCATGATCCCGACGGTGATCAGCAGTCCCAGCAGGCCGAACACCGCCAGCACTCCCCGACCCCCGAACCGCGGCCCGCCGTAGCGCTGGCCCCGCACGCCACGGATCGGCTCGGGTGCGCCGCCCGGCACGCCGGACGGTCCGCTCGCCGGGGCCGCCGGCGGCGTCCAGTGGCCCCAGGGC
>JAEXGP010000224.1 GCA_023450775.1 Actinomycetes bacterium
TCGTGGGCCAGCGGCCGGAGCACCGTCCGCACGGTGAGGACGACCGCCACGGCCACGCCGACGGCGATCACGAGCACCGCCGGCACCGGCGCCAGGTCGAGCGCGGCCGCGGCCACGCCAGCGACCAGCGGCGGCACCGCCACCGCCAGGGCCACCGAGGGCCACCGGTAGGGTGGATCGCCATGATCCGACTGCACGACACCGCCGCGGGGGAGGTCCTCCCCCTCAGCCCCCGGGAACCCGGGAAGGTGTCGATGTACGTGTGTGGCCCCACCGTCTACGGGCCGCCCCACCTGGGTCACGGACGGTACTCCCTGGTCTTCGACGTGCTTCGACGGTATCTGGAGTGGTCCGGAAACGACGTCGTGTACGTGTCGAACATCACCGACATCGACGACAAGATCCTGGGCCGCGCCCGGGACGAGGGCCGGCCGTGGCAGGAGATCACCGAGCGCTGCGAGGCGGTCTGGTGGCGGGCGATGGACGCGATGGGCGTGCAGCGGCCTGACCTCACCCCCCACGCCACGGAGTACGTGGCGCAGATGGTCGACTTCGTCGGCGACCTCGTCGCCCGGGACCTGGCGTACGTCACCTCCGACGGCGTGTACCTGTCCGTCGCGGACGTCGAGGGCTACGGCCTGCTGGCGCACCAGTCGCTCGACGACATGCTGGCCGGAGGGGGAGAGCGCGCCATCGTCGGCGAGTCGGAGAAGCGCACACCCGCCGACTTCGTGCTCTGGAAGTTCGCCAAGCCCGGCGAGCCGGCGTGGCCGGCGCCGTGGGGCGACGGCCGGCCGGGCTGGCACACCGAGTGCGTCGTCATGAGCCTCGACCTGCTCGGCGAGGGCTTCGACCTCCACGGCGGCGGCATGGACCTGGCGTTCCCGCACCACGAGAACGAGCGGGCGCAGGCCGTGGCGATGGGCAAGGACTTCGCCCGCCGCTGGGTGCACAACGGCTTCGTGGAGGTCGGCGGAGAGAAGATGTCGAAGTCGCTCGGCAACTTCACCAACCTGCTCGACCTCATCGACGACCACGACCCCCGGGCGTACCGACTGCTGGTGCTGCAGTCGCACTACCGCTCGCCGGTGGAGGTCACCGCCGCGACCGTGGCCGAGGCCGAGTCCGCGTTGGCGCGCCTCGACGCGCTCGCCCGCCGCGTGGCCGAGCTGCCCGATGCCGAGCCCGACCCGACCGTGCTCGCCGACTTCGTGAGCGTCATGGACGACGACCTGGGCACGCCGCAGGCGATGGCGCAGGTCTTCGGACTGGTGACCCGGATCAACACGCTGCTCGACGCGGGGGACACGGCGGCCGCCGCGCCGCTCGCCGCCGCCTGGTTCTCGGTGCTCGGTGCGATGGGGCTGGTGCCGCAGGATCCGGCGGGGGACGAGGTGCCCGACGACGTGGCCGAGCTGGCCGCCGCTCGCGACCGGGCCCGGGCCGACAAGGACTGGGGCACGGCCGACGCGCTGCGTGACGAGCTGGTGTCGCTCGGGTGGGTGGTCGAGGACTCGGCCGCCGGCACCGTCGTCCGCCGGGCCTGAGCCACCCCGCCGGGTTCATCAGCGGCCTGACGCGACACGGCCGGCCGGGACGTGGTCCCGACCGGCCGCGGTGCGCAGTTCTGTTCGGATCAGATGATCAGGAGACGCAGCCGTCCTCGAGGATCACCGGCGGCAGTCCGGCGCTGGCGGAGCCGCACGGGTCCTGGGCGGGCTTGACCCACTTGCTGCCCTCGGCCTGCAGGATGAACGCGCCGTCGATCTGGCCGTTGGTCCAGCTGCCGGCGGCCCAGCCGTCGGCGCACACGAAGCCCGTCACCTTCTCGCCCGAGCCGAGCGCGGTCGTCAGGGCGGCGGCGGTGCACTGCACGCCCGAGGCGGCTGTGGTCGTCGTCGCAGAGGTCGTGGTGGTCGCGGCCTCGCACACCTTCTTGCCGGCGGCGGCGTCCTCCTTGAGCTTCGCCTCGGTCTGGGGGCCGAGCTCGCCGTCGGGGGTCAGGCCAGCGGCCTTCTGGAACTCGAGGATGGCGGCGTCGGTCGCCGGGCCCATGATCCCGTCGATGGCGCCCTTGTAGCAGCCCACGGCGGCCAGCTCGGACTGCTCCTCCTTGTCGAACCGCACGGTCGTGGCGCTCTTGGGCTTGGCGGTCGTGGTGGTCTCGGACTTCTCGGTGGTCGTCGTGTCGGACCCGGAGTCGTCGTCGCTGGAACAGGCGACGGCGAACAGTGCGACCGTGGCCAGCAGTGCGGCGACGGCGGCTCGGGTCGTTCGGGTGGTCGAGGCGCGGGACATCGGTGTCTCCTCCTGGGCAGTGCGCGTCAGGATCGACGCGACGGGCGAGCATACGGTCGCCCTGAACCAGGTTCGGGGACCCGAGCGTCCGTACTGCCGGCGGTCAGTACCGGCTGGCCGTCCAGACCTCGGCGCCGAGGTTGATGCACGGGAACGGGCACGGGTCGGGCGGGTCCGGGAACGTCACCATGTCGGCGGCGACGTGGTCGCCGCTGACGTGCAGCTCGAGCGGGAAGATCTGGCGGATGTCGGGGTCGAACGGGTCGGGGAACGGGGCCAGGTCCTGCTCGGCCGCCCACGTGCCGTCGTGGCGGTACACCTGGACGTGCCCGACCGTGACCGGATCGTGCCCGGGCTCCGACGAGGTGATCTGGGTCATCCGGGACGACACCGCCAGTACGTCGCCGTCCATCGCGATCACCGCGCCGAAGAGATAGCCCGCTCCGGTGTCCGGGACCGCCGGGTCCGGGTCGATGGTCTGCTCGACGACGAAGCCTGATCCCGTGTCGGCCCAGACGTCGACGCCGATCACACCCGGCACCGCTGCGAACGATGACATCACCAGCCGGTCCACGTTCGGTCCGTCGTCGATGTCGATCGCGGTCGACCGCTGGTAGGCCACCCCGTCGCCGATCGTCTGCGTCAGCCCCCAGCCGCCGGGACCGTGCCGGTAGACCTGCACGAGCGGGCCGCCACCGGCGCCGCCCCCGATGACCGCGAGCAGGTCGCCGTCCAGCGCGATGCCGGCGCCGAACTCGGCGCGCCGCTGCTCGTCCCAGCTGGGGTCGGGCAGCAACGTGGTGTCGAGCGCGACGGTGACGGCGTTCACCGTCCGCTGCACCGAGTAGATCTGCACCGACGCGTCACCGACCTCGCCGAGCGGGCGGCGCACGACCAGCCAGTCGTCGGTCATGTCCACCACCTGGAACGGCCACGGCACGGTCATCGACCCGGCTTCGACCCAGGTCCCGCCGTCGAGGACGTAGAACCTCGCGCCGTCGTAGGTGGGCACGGCCAGGATCGACTCACCGATCGGACCGCGGGTGCCGCCGTACTCGAGCGGGATCGTCTGCGGCGTGCCGAGCGTGCCGCCTCCCGGGCCGGTCCGCGGGAAGAGCGCGAGCTCGGAGGTGCCCGTGGAGGTCGCCCGGTCCCACGTGTTGCGGATCGTCGCGAACCAGCCGTCGCTCGTCCACGCACCGACGTGGTCGACGGTCCCTGCGGCGTTGTCCACGCGGGCGAGCCTGGTGGCGTGCCACGACGGCCCCGGGGGTAGCCCTCCGGGGTCGGGGCCGCACGCTGCTGCGAGCAGTGCGAGTCCCAGGACTGCCGCGCACGCCGTGCGGCGGCCGGTTCGCGTCGAACGTCGGTCCATGTGTCAGCCCCCCACGGGTCCCGGCGCAGTGCCGCGACCACGTTGCCCCCTCGGTTACCCATCGGTAACATACCGGTCGGTCACCTGACGCCGGCTCGCGGAACCCCGCCCGGCTCCGTCATCGAACCACACAGGACGGTCACCATGAGCGGAAACTTCTCCCTCGAGCTGAACGAGGACCAGCTCCAGATCCAGAAGTGGATCCACGACTTCGCAGAGGACGTCGTCCGCCCCGCCGCCGAGGAGTGGGACGAGCGCGAGGAGTTCCCGTGGCCGATCGTCGAGGAGGCCGCCAAGATCGGTCTCTACGGCATCGACTTCATGGCGCAGGCGATGATGGCCGACGAGACCGGGCTCACCATGCCGGTCGCGATCGAGGAGCTGTTCTGGGGCGACGCCGGCATCGGCCTGGCGATCTTCGGCTCCGGCCTCGCCGCCGCGGGCATCGCCGGCAACGGCACCCCCGAGCAGGCCTTCGAGTGGATCCCGCAGTGCTACGGCACGCCCGAGAAGATCCAGCTCGGCGCCTTCTGCGTGTCGGAGCCCGACGCCGGTTCCGACGTCTCGTCGCTGCGCACCCGCGCCGTCTACGACGAGGCCAAGGACGAGTGGGTGCTGAACGGCACCAAGGCGTGGATCACCAACGGCGGCATCGCGGACGTCCACGTGGTCGTCGCGGCGGTCGACCCCGAGCTCAAGGGCCGCGGCCAGGCCAGCTTCATCGTCCCGCCCGGCACGCCCGGCCTCAGCCAGGGCCAGAAGTACAAGAAGCACGGCATCAAGGCGAGCCACACCGCCGAGGTCGTGCTCGACGACGTCCGCGTCCCCGGCAGCTGCCTGCTCGGCGGCAAGGACAAGCTCGACGAGAAGCTGGCCCGGGCCCGCGAGGCGCTGAACAACCCGCAGACCGGCAGCTCCGGCAAGCAGCCGGCGATGGCCACCTTCGAGGCCACCCGCCCGGCGGTCGCCGCCCAGGCGATCGGCGTCGCCCGTGCCGCCTACGAGTACGCCCTGCAGTACGCCCAGGAGCGCTACGCCTTCGGCAAGCCGATCATCATGAACCAGTCGATCGCGTTCATGCTCGCCGACATGGCGACCCAGATCGACGCCGCCCGACTGATGGTGCACCGGGCCGCGTGGCTGTCCCGCAACGGCGGCGGCTACAAGAACGCCGAGGGCTCCATGTCCAAGTTGATGGCCGGCCGCACCGCCGTGTGGGTCACCGAGCGGGCCATCCAGATCCTCGGCGGCTACGGCTACGTGCGGGAGTACCCCGTCGAGCGCTGGCACCGCGACGCCAAGATCTTCGACATCTTCGAGGGCACCGAGCAGATCCAGCAGCTGGTGATCTCCCGGGCGATCTCGGGCCTGCGCATCGAGTAGCAGCACCCCCGGAGCTCGGGACGTTTCGCGCCTGCATCGGGCGCGTAACGACCCGAGTCCAGGCCTTCGCTCGCGACGCACACGCGGGCGAGGCGCGCAAGGACCTTTGGCC